>JBFMHE010000032.1 GCA_040752355.1 Nitrospirota bacterium
AATTGTCGGGCTCCAGTGTTCAGGTGGCGGAGGCAGCCGGCGAGATGCTCCAGAAGCTGGTCCCCGACATCCAGAAGACGGCGGAGCTGGTGCAGGAGATCACGGCGGCAAGCAGCGAACAGAACGCAGGGGCCGAACAGATCAACAAGGCCATCCAGCAGCTCGATCAGGTCATCCAGCAGAATGCAGGGGCATCCGAGGAGATGGCCTCGACCTCGGAAGAGCTCGCCTCCCAGGCCGAGCAGCTCCAGAGCACTATCGCCTTCTTCAAGCTCAACGAGGAGTGCAGGACCCCGGCGCAGCGGCGTTCCGCCGGTTCCGCAGCAGCGGCACGGAAGGCGGCTCCCAAAACCAGGGTAGCCCATATCAGCCGCGACAAGACCTCTCATAAGGCCCGAGGGGCGGAAACCGCGGAACAGCATGCCGGCGTTGCCCTCCAGATGGGAGGCAACGGCAGCGACAGGCTGGATAAAGAGTTCGAGAGCTTCTAGCGACGGGGGAACCGCCTATGTTCAGAAAGACTATGGAGAAAATAAAAAACATCAGCTCAATGGGCGACCTGCATCGGTCGCTCGATGAGCTCGCTTCCGCCACGCACTCGATTCTCGAGAATAACGAGGTCTCTCTCGAAGAGGCCGGCGACCTCGCAAAGCACCTCACCGAAATACGTCTCATGGTAACCTATCTCAGCCACATGCGCTCGGCTGCATCACCCGGGATGGAGGCCTGCCCCCCTTTCGAGAATCTGAAAGACCGCTACCTGCAGCTGGAAGGTCTTGCCAAGGAGATACGGAACGACCGATACAGGGCAGAGAGCTGATCTCTCCTGATGGTTTCCGCCTTCCGTCTTACTCTCCCGATGAGAGCAGGGCGCACGTCCTGCTCTCATCGGTGACGCCGATAGACAGTCCTTTGCTCCATAGTCTAAAATAGTGGTGACGCTCGGGATATTTCATTGCAGGAATACCGTGCCAGGAGTGCTACATGCCGGGAGGGTATAGTTATGAACGATGAGCGTTACACCAGGCTGATCTGTAAAAAGTTCTGCAGCTTCTACAAAGGGACCACCGAGGAGCTGCGCTGCGAAACCTACAACTTCCTCGCTGAACATCTCACCCCTGCTGAACTGAATACCCTGCTCACCCTGGCGAGGCTCGTCGAACGGGAGAGCGCTCCCGATTTTTCCAAAGATGCCGAAGTGAATACGCTCGTCTGCGAGCGGTGCGAATTCCGCATAGACGGCTGTGACTTCAGGGAGAACGGTTCAGCGCCCCCCTGCGGCGGGTATGTAATCATCGAGAAGCTGCTATCGTGAGGAGGCCGCTGCATCCGGCTCCTCCACCGTGTAATGGCCTGAGATCGGAATACTTTCCCACTGCCCGCTCTTTTGATACTGCCACCTGCCGTTGCGGAAGAACAGGGGATAGCTCTTCTCCAGCAGCCCATGGCAGTAGCTTTCCAGGAGGTAGAGCTGTTTGGTATCGAAGTCCCTGTACACTTCCCTGGTCGGTCTCGGCTCAAGCACGATCAGGAGCAGGGGAAATACGCAGAAGACGACAAGGAACACTACTCTGAGCGGCCCGCGGAGAGGCGGCGGCTCGCTGTTGATGCCCATGAGAGCCTCCCATAGAGGAGAGGGCTTTCTTCGGAAGAACGGGTGTCGCGCCATAAGGGAAAGGAGAGCTGCGCCCTCGCGTTATAGTGCGATATGCTGCTCTTGAGACCCCGACTAACTCAATCTTTATCACAGCTTCCGGTGTTTGTCAACGGCGGGGAGGGATGTTATTTGAGGAGCTCCGGGATGCGGAGCACAACGGCGCAGGCGCCTTTCAGCGCTTCCTTATCCGTATCGTATTGGCGTGCGCTTCGAGCCCCTCTTTATCTGCAATCGATTCAACGGTGTCAGCCAACTGCATGAATCCCTTGCGGCTGAACTGCAGGAGGCTCGTTCTCTTGATGAAATCATAGGTCCCCAGGGGCGACGAAAACCGTGAGGTGCCGCCGGTGGGGAGGGTGTGATTGGGGCCTGCGGAATAATCGCCGAGCGGTTCGGGAGTCCAGGGGCCGAGGAAGGCGGCGCCGGCATTCGTGATCCCTTCGACATCACGCCCCGCGTTGCGCGTCATGATTTCGAGGTGTTCGGGGGCGATCTCGTTGGCGAGGGCGATCGCCTCTCTGATCGTCCGGGTGAGGATAACGGCGCCGAATCTCCTCATCGACTTCCGGGCGATCTCTTTCCGCGCGAGCGCCTTCAGCTGCCGTTCGAGCTCGGGCACGACTTTATCGACAAGTGCCTTCGAATCGGTGACGAGAATACTCGATGCGAGCTCATCATGCTCCGCCTGGCTCAGCATGTCGGCGGCGATGAATGCAGGGGGCGCGCTCTCGTCGGCGATGATCAGGATCTCGCTCGGCCCGGCGATCATGTCGATGTCCACTTCGCCGAAGACCCTCTTCTTCGCCATCGCCACGTAGATATTGCCCGGACCGACGATTTTATCGACCTTTTTTATGGTCGGGGTGCCGTACGCCATGGCGCCGACGGCCTGGGCGCCTCCGACCCGGTATACCTCGCGCACCCCCAGGAGCTCGATCGCAGCCATGACATAGGGGTTCGCCTCGCCACCCGGCGTAGGGACGCAGAGCGCGATCTCCTCCACTCCCGCGACCTGGGCGGGGATGACATTCATGAGCACCGTCGACGGATAGGAGGCCTTGCCGCCCGGCACGTACACGCCGGCTCGCGCTATCGGCCTGATGAGCTGCCCCAAAAGAGCTCCTTCTTTCCTGAAGGACCACGACCGCTCCCGCTGCTTCTCGTGGAAATCCCTGATCCGTTCCGCCGAGCGCTCGAGCGCCTGCACCACCCTTCGCTCCGCCTGCTTCGAGAGCTTCCTGATCTCGGCAGGAGTTACTCTCATCGGGAGGGAATGCCTGTCGAACATCCTGGTATAGCGCCCAACCGCCCGGTCGCCGTTCCTTTTTACATCGGTGAGCACCCGCTTTACGGTCTCCTCTACTTCCGGGCTGGCCCCTGTCGCCCTCTTTCCGAGCACCGCGAGAAAGGCGTCGATCTCTTTTCTGTTTTTCAGAATTCTCATAGGAATATGGTATAGAAGCATTCAGCCGGCGGCGCTCAGCAGTCAGCACTGCGAAAAGAACTGCCCCCCTATACTGCACGATGAGAGCCGGGCACTTACGGTATTATAGCACCACGATCCTGTTTTTACCCCTGGCTTTTGCGGTATAGAGCGCTTTGTCCGCTGCCTTCAGGAGGTCGTCGATATCTTCCATCGTTTCCGAGAGAGCGGATACGCCGATGCTTATCGTGAAAGAGATCCGCTCGGTATTCACGATGAAGAAGTGGTCCTCGATCTTCTTCCTCAGCCGTTCAGCCATGACCGCGGCCTCCTGCTCGTTCGTCTGGGGCATGATAATGACGAACTCCTCTCCTCCGTACCTGCCGACCACGTCCGATTTCCGCCTCTCCCGTTCAAGGACAGCGGCCACCTGCCTGAGCACCTCGTCGCCGACGGGATGGCCGTAGGTGTCGTTGATGTGTTTGAAGTCGTCGATATCGACGATCATGAGCGACATATCATGCAGGTACCGCCTGCTCTCGTGGAACTCCTCGACCACCCTTTGCGTTATGTACCGCCGGTTGTGCAGCCCGGTCAGAGCATCCGTTATCGAGAGGACCCTGAGCTGCTCCCGGAAGTCCTTTTCAGAGGTCATATCGACAAAGTCGAAGATCTCGCCGATAAGCGCCCCCTGCTCATCGAGGACGTTCCTTCGGTAGACATTGAGGAATCTTCCCCCGTAATCGAGCTCAACCGGCGCCGTGTAATACCGCTCCTGGGCTTTCTTATAAAAGGCGCACTGGAGCAGGAGACGGTAGCGGTCCGCGGTGGCGACAGGGCCGCTGCAGATAGAGCATGCCTCCTTGATAAACCAGCAGAGGCAGTCCTTCCTGCCGAAGGCGGGGCATTCCCGCCTGGCGCACTCCTTGACCTCCCAGCAGGCGCCCGACTCGAGGGGCTTCATGAAAAGCCGCCGGATCAGGTGGTCTTCAGGGAGCTCGCACACATTCGCTCCCAGCTTCACGAGCTCCTTTCCCAGCAGCGCCTCGAGCGTCCTGTTTATCTTTTCGATGGTCCCCTGGCTGTTGATGAATACTACGCCGTTGATGACGCTCTGGAGTGTCGCCTCCGAGATGAGCCGCTCACGGGTGAGCCGCGCTTCGGCAGTCCGCGTCTGCTCCTTAAGCTGCTCTTCCTCGATCGCCTTCCTTATGCTGAAGGGCAGCTTGTCCAGGAACGACATCGCGCTGTCTTTCCTGACCACGTCGAAAGCGCCCTTTTTGAAGAAGGAGGCGATCTCCTCGACATCCATGGGGACGACAACGATAAGGGGGATATCCCGTCCGGAGTTCCTGCCGTAACCGAGGAGCTTTGCACTGTCGATGCGGGGAGGATAATGCTCGGTGAGCACCGCATCGTACTCCTTGGCGGAGAGGAGCATGAGGGCTTCCGCGTACGACCCGGCCAGCTCGGGCTCGAGCCCCTCTCGCATGAGACGATCGCCTATGCTGATCGCCTGCCCCTCGTCATGCCAGACAATGAGAATTCTCTTCGTTCCCGCCATTGGTGGTTATTACTTTACCATAAATAACAGCTTCAGAGTGTCTGACAATGATGGGGGAAAGGGGACAGGAAGGCACCTCTTTTCAGCGGAATTCCTGGCTCTAGTGCAGCCCATAAAGGCGAAGCCTTTGGGGCGAACTACTGCTGCGGATGTATTTGCGAATATCGAGTTCAACACCCTTTGCTTTGGAGCAAACGAAGAATAATTCCGCTGAAAAGTGAAACCCTCCCGTCCCCTTCTGGCGCTGAGGACTCCGGGGGAATCGACTTTCTACTTATCTCTTAAGATGTTTCCATAAAAAAAGGGCGGGAGCTCATCCCGCCCTCGATGCGTCTGTTTCTCACTGCGATTTTCGATGCTAGAGCCTGTTCTTCACCAGGTCGTCCACGACCGACGGATCGGCGAGCGTAGAGGTGTCGCCGAGGTTGTCGAGCTCGTTATGGGCGATCTTTCTCAGGATCCTTCTCATGATTTTGCCGCTTCTCGTCTTCGGCAGGCCCGGGGCGAACTGGAGCTTGTCGGGTGAGGCGATCGGGCCTATGACCGACCTGACATGGCCGATGAGGATCTTCTTCAGCTCGTCGCTCGGCTGCTGTCCCTCCTTGAGGGTCACATAGACATAGATGCCCTCTCCCTTGATGTCGTGCGGGAAGCCGACCACCGCTGCCTCGGCAACCGCCTCGTGGCTGACGAGCGCGGACTCGACCTCGGCAGTGCCGAGACGGTGACCCGAGACGTTGATGACATCATCGATACGGCCCATGAGCCAGAAGTCGCCGTCCTGGTCCACCCTGGCGCCGTCGCCGGTAAAGTACTTGCCCGGGTAGGTCGAGAAGTAGACCTCCTTCATCCTCTTGTTCTCGGGGTCTCCATAGGTGCCCCTGAGCATGCCGGGCCACGGCTTCTCGATCACGAGCCTGCCGCCTTCGTTCGCGCCGGCAGGGCTTCCGTCATCTTTGAGGACCCTCGGAACTACACCGAAGAAGGGCCTGTTCGCCGATCCCGGCTTCATGACCATCGCCCCCGGCAGCGGGGTGATCATGAATCCGCCGGTCTCGGTCTGCCACCAGGTGTCCACGATGGGGAGCTTGCTCTTGCCCACATGGGTGTGGTACCACATCCATGCCTCGGGGTTGATCGGCTCGCCGACCGAGCCGAGCACCTTGAGCGACGAGAGGTCGTGCTTGGTGACCCACTGCTCGCCCTCTCTCATCAGCGCCCTGATCGCCGTCGGCGCGGTATAGAAGATATTGACCTTGTGCTTGTCGCAGATGTCCCAG
This sequence comes from Nitrospirota bacterium, assembly GCA_040752355.1. Classification (NCBI taxonomy): domain Bacteria; kingdom Pseudomonadati; phylum Nitrospirota; species Nitrospirota bacterium. The sequence continues at coordinate 5,925 of JBFMHE010000032.1, forward strand.
AACCTGCCCGGGTTCGGGTAGGTCGGCACGCCCTCGAACATGAGGCTCGTCGCGCCGTTGCTCAGGGGGCCGTAGACGATATAGCTGTGGCCGGTGACCCAGCCGATATCCGCGGTGCAGAAGTGGATATCCTCATCGTGATAGTCGAAGGCGTACCTGAAGGTCATGTTGGTGTAGAGCAGGTAGCCGCCGGTGGTGTGAAGCACGCCCTTCGGCTTGCCGGTCGAGCCGGAAGTATAGAGGATGAAGAGCGGGTCCTCGGCATCCATCCACTCGGGCTCGCAGTAGTTCGCGATATCCGCTGCAGCCATCTCCTCATGCCACCAGAGGTCCCGCTTCGGCTCCATATCGACACCGTCCGCCCGCTTGACAACGATGACCTTCTCGACCGTCGGGCACTCCTGGAGGGCGGTATCGGAGTTCGCCTTGAGCGGAACCGTCCTGCCGCCCCTCACGCCCTTGTCCGCGGTTATCACAATACTCGCCTTGCAGTCTTGTATCCTGTCCCTCAAGGCCTGTGAGCTGAAGCCGCCGAAGACGATGCTGTGTATCGCGCCGATACGGGAGCAGGCGAGCATCGCGATGGCGAGCTCGGGGATCATCGGCAGGTAGATGGTGACGCGGTCGCCTTTCTTGACGCCGTGCTTCTTCAGCACATTGGCGAATCGGTTCACCTCGTAATACATCTGCTGGTAGGTGTAGGTCTTGTAGCTCCCGTCATCCGCCTCCCAGATGATGGCGCCTTTGTTCCTCGTCGCGGTAGTGATGTGGCGGTCGAGGCAGTTGTACGAGACATTGAGCTTCCCGCCCTGGAACCACTTGATCTGCGGCTTGTTGAAATCCCATTCGAGGACCTTGTCCCACTTCTTGAACCAGACCAGGTTTTTTTCGGCCATCTCGGCCCAGAAGCCGTCCGGGTCGTCTACCGACCGCTTGTACAGCTTCTCGTACTCCTCCCTGCTCTTGATGTACGACTTCTCCCTGAACTCCTTCGAGGCCGTAAACGTACGCTTTTCGGCCAGCAAGACATCGATGCTCTCCTTTTGTGACATCCCTGGGTTCCTCCTCGTCTTTCTTTATATTACTATGAGGCCCGGAGACAGGGGGGGAGCCACCCTCCCTGCCTCCGAACCTACTAATGTAATGGTTTGTACCCGCTCTGTCAATTCCAAACAGATACCTTACTCTGCGCCGATCCCGACGTAGGTCCTGAGCTTCTCCTCCTCGTACATCTCTTCGGCCCGCTTTTCGCGGCCCATCAGCGAGAAGAGAATGCCGACCAGGAAGGCGGCCCCCATCGAGAAGATGGCGGGGTTCTTGAGCTTGAAGGGCGCCTTCGGCATCTGGGACTTCGCCTCCTTGAGCTGGCTGTCGGCCATCGCCTTTTCGGAGGCGATCGCAGCGTCCATCTGCGCAGCATCCTGGCCCGCTGCCTTCATCTTCTCGAGGTCGGCGATCCTGGCTTTGGAGCCGTCCTCGATCGCTTTCACCTGCTTCTCGACCGTTGCCTTCTGCTCCTTGTGGAAGATATCGACCCAGACGGTGGGGCTCAGGACGATGAGCCCGACGGCGAGGAAGAGGCCGGTGTAGATGCTGGTCACCGCACCCTTCGTCGTGAACTTTTTCCAGACGATGGAGAGGAGCAGTGCAGGGAAGTTCGCGCTGCAGGCTATGGCAAACGCCAGACCCACCATGAAGGCGACGTTCTGGCCCTTGAAGAGGATGCCGAGCAGGATCGCTGCCACACCGAGACCGATGGTGGCGATCTTCGCGACCCGGACCTCCTCCTTCTCGTTCGACTCGCCGCGGCGGATGACGCCGACATACAGGTCGTGCGAGAGGGCGGATGCGCCGGCGAGGGTCAGGCCCGATACAACGGCGAGGATGGTGGCGAAAGCGACCGCTGCCAGGAAGCCGAGAAAGAGGTTCCCGCCGAGGGCCTCGGCGAGGAGCGGGGCAGCCATGTTGCCGCCCTTATCGATACCCATGATGACCTTCTGGCCCACGAGGACCGCTGCGCCGAACCCGATGGTGACGGTGAGGATGTAGAAGTAGCCGATGAAGCCCGTTGCATAGAAGACCGACTTCCTCGCCTCACGGGCGTCGGGAACGGTATAGAAGCGCATGAGGATATGCGGCAGTCCCGCGGTGCCGAACATGAGCGCCAGCCCCAGGGAGAAGGCGTCGACGGGGTCGGTGATCAGTCCGCCCGGCTCGAGGAACTTGGCGGAATACAGCTTCTCCGCCTGGCCGAAGAGCTCGCCGTAGCTGAAGCCGAACTGGGCGAGGGTCATGAGAACGAGCAGGGTCGCGCCGCCGAGGAGCAGCACGGCCTTGATGATCTGGACCCAGGTGGTCGCGATCATGCCGCCGAAGAGCACGTAGGCGATCATCAGGGCGCCGACGAGGACGATGGCGACCTCATAGGGCAGGTTGAACATGAGCTTGATGAGCGTGCCTGCGCCGACCATCTGGGCGATGAGATAGAAGAGCACCGTGATGAGCGATCCTGTCGCCGCAGCAGCCCTGATCGGCCTCTGGCTCAGCCGGTAGGCCACGACATCGGCAAAGGTGTACTTGCCGAGGTTCCGCAGGGGCTCGGAGATGAGAAACATGATGATGGGCCAGCCGACAAGCCAGCCGACCGAATAGATGAGGCCGTCGAACCCTTTTGTCGAGACGAGCCCGGCGATGCCGAGGAAGGACGCCGCGCTCATGTAGTCGCCGGCGAGGGCGAGGCCGTTCTGGAAACCGGTGATGCTCCTGCCTGCTGCATAAAACTCCTTCGTCGTCCTGGTCCTCTTCGCCGCCCAATAGGTGATCACCAGGGTGCTGATGACGAAGACGAAGAAGAACATTATGGCGAGAGGGTTGGTCTGTCCTATTATGGTAGTAGACTGTTCCATGCTCACCCCCCTATCTTCTCTTTGACTTTTTTGACGAGAACGTCGTACTTGTTGTTCGCCCACCAGATGTAGATCCCGGTGAATATCCACGAGAAAATGATGGTGCCGACCGCTATCGGGATGCCGACGGTCGTTGCCGTCCCCCCCGACAGCTTGGACGCCAGGAAGGGTTTGTTGAAGGCGATCAGGGCGATGAACCCGAAATAGAGGACCAGCTCCAGGATCGTCAGGACCAGGGAGATCGAGTTCTTCTGGCTCGACAGTGATTTGAAATCGGGATCCTCAAGCATGTCATGGACACTTCTCTTGCTCATACTCATGCCTCCTTTGTTCCCGGATGACTCTGTCCGGGAATCTTTTTTAGATATACTGCGTTACAAATTGCACCCCTGACCGACTGCTCTGTAGGCATCACCTCCTTTGAACGGATTGCCTATGCTCAACAGCTCGCCGACAGTATGCACTCCTGATTCGAGCAGGACAGGAATAAAACGCTGGAAGACCTGCGCGGTGATGAACGCGTCCATCATCGCGTTGTGCGCCCGGCTCACCGGGATATCGAAGCGCCGCGCCAGCTCGTGCAGCTGGTAGTCCTTCGTGGACGGCTTCTCGAAAGCCCGTTCCCCCGATGCTCTCTGCCCGAGCCACTCGAAGATGACATAGGTATCGAGGGCCCGGTTCTTCAGGCAGCTCCCGCTGATCCTCCGGAGCTCGCGGTTGATGAACCCGAGGTCTATCGAGACGCAGTGGCCCACGACGATGTCGCCGCCGCAGAACCGGAGGAATTCGGCAAGGACCATATCGATGTCCGGCTTCTCCTGCACCTCGGAGGGCGTGATCTGGTGGATCACGACGCTCTCGGCAGTAAGCGCCGCCGCCGGGTTGACGATCCGGTAGAGGGTATGGCCGAATTCTATAACGCCGCCCCTCATGCGTATCGCGCCGAGGGAGACGATGGAGTCCTTCTTTTCATTCAAACCGGTAAGCTCCGTATCGATCACGACGTACCCGGCGTCCCTGATCGGCGTCCTCTCGTCGGGAGCAGGAGCAGGGGACGGGACGCAGGCCGGGGCAGGGGCCGCCTCCCTCTTTGCCCCCCGCAGCGTGACGCCGAACGATTCGAGCATGCTTCTTACCATACGCATCACCATATGAGGGCCTTGTACCGCTCGGCTATCAGGTTCTGTATGTTCGCAATGAGGTGGAAGGTCTCTTTCAGGGTCTTCTTTTCGAGGGTGCTCAGGTGGTTGGGATTGATGAAGTTGTCGATCGTCTCGCCGGTCTCCATCTGCTTCACCTGGTGGTGGATCCTGAGGAGCATGATGAACTCGAAGGCGTGCTCGAGCTCATCGGCGTACTCCTTGACCATGGTATGCCGCTCCCGGAGGGCCTCGATGCGCTCGATGGTCGAGGTCTCCTTGGCCCCGCGCTCGAGGGCGAAGAGCCGCAGCATATCGACGAGGGGCGTGATGCCCTTGATCTTGAGGTTCAGCTCGTCCTTGTGCTCGCCGCTCTTTTCGACGACGAAGGACTTCAGGAAGCCGACGGGCGGCGTGTTCTTCACCAGCATGTTGGCGAGATAGCCCAGGAAGACCTTCTGGCCCTCGAGCATGTCGTTGAGAGCGTCCCGCAGCTCCGCGGCGAGGCTGAAATCTCCATAGATCGGCCTGAAGTCGAAAAAGATGAGCGACTTGAGCACCGCGTCCGCCGTGGGCGTCGCGATCCAGCTCGAGAAGTACTTTTTCCAGGTCTTGAGCGGCTGACACCACTCGGGAGTGCTCGCCATGTACCCTGCGGGACAGGGGGGAAAGCCGCACCTGATGAGGCCCTCCCGTACGAACGCCGCGTACTCCGCGAAGTAGTCGCGGGCCCGCCTGTCCTCCTCCGGCGAGAGGGGCTCGGCATAGATGATGGCATTGTCCTGGTCGGTCTTGAAGGTCTGCTCTTTACGGCCTTCGCTCCCGAACGATATCCAGCAGAACGGCAGGGGCGCGGGGCCGAGCTTCCGCTCCGCTATTTCAAGCACCTTTCTCACCAGGCGGTCGTTGAGTTCGGTGATGATCTTGGTGATATTGCTCGCCCTGGCGCCCTCCTTGAGGAGAAAGCTGATGATCGAGTTGACCTTCTGCGAGACGGGGATGAGCCCTTCTATCGTCTGCTGGCTCTCGATATCTTTCGCAAACGAGAGCGGCGACTTGCCCTGCAGCAGCATCAGGTCATGATTGGTCAGGATGCCCTTGAGCGCGCCGTCGCGGATAACGAGCACATGATGGATATTGTACTTGAGCATCTTGAGCACGGCCTCGAAACAGTAGTCCCGGGCGTCCACCCGGATGAGCGGCAGCGTCATGATGCTTTTTACCGGCTCGGCCGTGTCTCGGCCTCTCGAGACCACCTTCTCCCGCAGGTCGCGGTCCGTAACAATGCCGACCGGCAGGTTCCGGTCGTCGACGATGATGACCGAGCTGACGCCCCGCTCCGTCATCACCTGCGCCGCCTCGCGGATCGTCGACCGTTCCGGCGCGGTGATCACCTCCTTGTTCGCCAGCTCGCCGACCTGCGTGGTAAAGAGGATATGGTCGCTGCTGCCGTAGAAGAGGCTCTTGTTGCGCATCTCGCGGTAGGTCTTGTCGATATACTTCGTAAAGTGTGACTGCAGAAAATATTCGGTGAAGGCAGGGGTCGAATCGATGAGCCTGAAAAGGTCGTGCTTCTTCAGCAGATAGCAGATCGTATCGTCCACCGCTGCAATGGTAGTCTTCTGCCTCTCTCCCATCAGCGACACCAGCCCGAAGGTCTCCCCCTCGCCGCGGTAGTCGATCACGACATCCTCGCCGCTGTCGGAACGGAGGGATATCTTGACGCCTCCCTTCTTGATAATCCTCAGTGAGTCGCTCGCCGGGCCGTCCTGTTTCAGGATCACCGTTCCCTTCGGATAAAACTCCATGGACAGATTAGCGGCGACCGCCTTCAGAGCGTCTTCATCGAGAAATTGGAAGGGGGGAATCTCTTTAAAAAAATTTATGATCTCTTCGACCAGCATGCCTGTTCTCCTCGCTCTTGTAACCACAACCAAAAGCAAGAAAGATACCATGCCCTGCCAGAGCGGAACAGGCAGGGAAAATCAGGAGGGGGGCGCATCGGAAAATCACTGTTATACAGCGGGATATGCAATGGAGCTCCCGGAGCGCCGGGAAGAAACCGGAGGGCTGGCTCCTTGATTTCACGAGCGGACGCTGTTACAAAACCTGCCACTTGCTGAAAGTTTGTTACCAAAAGTAACAAACTTTCAGCTTCTGTTGCCGATACTGCCCTGAGCAGGAGACGGACAGAGAGGCCCGCTCCCTCCTCTATTTCGCTAGATAACCGCTATCCCCCTGGCACGGCATAGTGCCTTCAGCTCCGAAAACTCCTTCTTCACCTCATGAGCATAGAAGACCATCCAGAACGACGCCTCCTGTGAAGGGAACTCAGTGCCTTTACCGAAGACATGCTCGGCAGCCCTCAGCCCGAATAGATCCTGGAATCCGGTAACGTCATTCCATGACTCATTATAGGTCCGATATTTTTCCGTGAGCGCGGGAGGCGCTGCCGCTTCGCCGCTTCCGACTCCTTCGGTGATCCGGTATGAGCGGCAATAGGTCCGGTGCAGCCGCTCCATGAGCCCCGCAGTCTTACCGTTGAAGACCCTGGCGACAGACCAGAAGTTGATGGCCATAAGCTCATGGAAAAACGCCGTGTGATGCCTTCCCCTGAAGGGTGACTCCTTTTTCAGGAGCTCGCTCTGAACGAAATCGGACGCCTGCCTGACGCATTCGTCGTAAAATATCGCCCCCAGCTTATCGAGACGCTCCCCTTCGGGCAACGCCCGGATATCGTCGAGCAGCCTCTTGTGCCGGCTCGGCAAGAGCCCTTTGATGAGATGCGTAATCGCCATATGATCCAACCTCTTTACAGTTGCGCTGCCGGCTTGAATGCAATAGCAAGGGCCAGGCGGATGATTATGATAAGCACGATCGAAAGGGCGGGAATCCATCTGTCCTTTGCGAACGGCACGAGCTTTCGAGTAACCTTGTAGATCGGTTCGGTTACTTTATCGAACATGGCAAACAGCATGTTCTGCCTCCTGCCGACCATAAGCGTGAGTATACCCTTCCCGAGTATCATCCACATCAGGAACGACAGCGTATAATTAATGAATTGATAAATGAAAATTTTCATGGTTCAATCAACAGGCGGTCCACCCCGGGGGGCGGACCGCCTGCAGCATTTTAGTGTTCTCCTGCCTGTGCAGCGCCTTTAGGAATCCTGACGCTTTCGACAAAGTCCTGCATCTCCTTTGAAGGAGCTGCCGTCAGCCTCGACACCACGAATATGGTGATAAAGCCGAGCGGAATACCGAACAGTCCCGATGAGACCGTCTTGATGCCGAACCAGTCGAGACCGTAGAACCTGCTGCCGATCATATAGAACAGGCAGACACTGAAGCCGACCCACATGCCGGCAAGCGCTCCCGCCTTATTGGCCCGCTTGTCCCAGATGCCCATGACGAGCGCCGGGAAGAACGATGCCGCCGCAATCGAGAACGCCCAGGCAACGAGCTCGACAATGATGGTGAGTTTAAAGGTAGCGACATAAGCGGAAATAAGGGCAACAACCACGAGCAGCGTACGGGAAATCGTAAGCCGCCTCACGATCGATGCGTTCGGGTTGATCATCTTGTAGTAGAGATCGTGCGAGAGGGCGTTCGAGATCGTCAGCAGCAGACCGTCTGCCGTCGAAAGCGCTGCTGCGAGACCGCCCGCTGCAACGAGACCCGCGATAACGTACGGAAGTCCCGCAATCTCAGGGGTCGCCAGCACGACTGCATCGGGAGCGAGCGTGAGCTCGGAGAACTGGAGAATGCCGTCGGCATTGATGTCCTTAATGGCGACCAGCCCAACCTTCGCCCAGTTTGCTGTCCAGGCAGGGAGCGATGCAATGGGCATACCGATAATATTGTGCAGCACCTCATACCGCGCGAATGCCGCATACGCCGGAGCGGTAAAATAGAGGAGGAAGATAAAGAAAAGCGACCATCCCACGGATATGCGGGCCTCCTTAACCGACGGAACCGTGTAATACCGCATGAGGATGTGGGGCAGTCCTGCCGTGCCGACCATGAGGCAGAAGATAAGGGCCAGCATATTCTTCATGTCCATCCGCGCAAACGGCTCCAGATACGGCTTCGGGGGCTTCGACTTCTCTGTAGCGGATTTCTTCGCCGCTCCCCACTTCTCCTTTGCCTCGGCGGCGTCCTTCGGGAGGCCTTTTACGGACTTCTCGAGCTTCTCCCTCTCTGCTGCCGGGGCATCTGCGGGAAGCGCCGCAAGTTTCGCCTGGAGATCGCTCCTCTTTTGATCAAGACTTGCCGGGAGCCCCTTTATATCGGCATCGATCTTGTCGGCTTCCGCTTTCCATAGATCTCGTGTCGCGACATTCACCGGATTATTGATGATATCCTTTTCCTTTGCATCGTTCTTCTGGAGAATCTGCCCATACATGAGCTGGGGGACGGGGACTCCGGTGGTCTTGTATGACATAACGGTAACGGGGACAAGATACGCAATAATAAGGATAATGTACTGGGCAACCTGCGTCCAGGTAACCGCCTTCATACCGCCGAGCATCGAGCAGACAAGGATACCGGCCAGGCCGACGAAGACGCCGACCGCAAAGTCAAGACCCAGGAACCGGCCCATGATGATACCGACACCCGTCACCTGCGCGATGAGATAGGTAAACGATGCGGTGATCGCCGCAATAATGCCGATCGTACGCGCGGCATTTCCGCCGTACCGGGCGCCGAGGAAGTCGGGGATCGTATACTGTCCGAACTTTCTCAGGTAGGGGCCGAGGAATACGGCGAGCAGAACATAGCCGCCGGTCCATCCCATGACATAGGCGAGGCCGTCATAGCCGAGGGTGAAGATCGTACCCGCCATGCCGATGAACGACGCCGCGGACATCCAGTCGGAGCCGGTAGCCATACCATTAAAGAGCGCGGGTACGGAGCGGCCGGCGACATAGTATTCGGATACCTTTGCCGTCCGCGACATGATGCCGATCATCGCATACACGCCGATGGTGACGAACATGAACATGTAACCGATCGTCCTGTTCGACATGCCCATCTTCTCGGCAATGCCGAGGCCGACGACGAAGAGGGCGAACACGCCGGTGTACATCAGGTAGATTTTGCCGAGCTTGTCCAGAAATGACGATTTTTCCTTTGCCATTTACGCTTCCTCCTCTTCTACACCGTACTCTTTGTCCGCTTTGTTCATCTTGAAGGCGTAGTTGAATATGAGCACAACGAAGACGATGAGCGAGCCCTGGGCTCCCATGTAGTAGCCGAAGGGGAACCCGAAAACCACGATGTTGTTCAGCTCTTTTACAAAGAACGCGCAGACATAGGTGACTATAAACCATATAACCATTGTCACAGTGGTGAGCCGTATGTTGTACTTCCAGTACGCTTCAAGCTTTTCTTTTGAGACTTCTTGAAGTTCTTTCATCCTCTGTCCTCCTACCTCCGATTTTGACCTTTTGCTTTTTTTAACTGCTGTTGCCGTAATACCTGTTGTCTCCATCCAGTTTTTCCCTGAATCACCTCCCCTTCCCCCTATGGTCTTCCTATTCTCAAGAGGTCTCCGGCAGTCGAAATGCCGAGCGTCGGCAGCCGGCTCAGAAACCTTTGAAACAACTGCGCGGTGATATAGGCGTCCATCAATGCGTTATGTGCGCCGGTGACACGAATCCGGTATTTTTGCGCGAGAGAGAACAGGTCCCTGTTTTCGCCATCTCCGGGATACCCGTTGGGGCCGCCGTTATGGTCCTTGATCCAGTCGTACAGTGAATTGGTGTCAACGGCCGGGTTTTCGAGCTCTTTCCCGAAGAGACGTTTAAGCTCCTTGTTCAGGAACTTGAGATCGAGGGATATGAAATGCCCTACGACGATCGCTCCGCGGCAGAAGTCCGTAAAGTCTGCAAGCACACGATCGATCGACGGCTCTCCCTCCACCTCCGACGGGGTGATGCCGTGGATCACCACACTTTCGGAGGTGAGCGCCGTCTGCGGTTTTACCACGCGGTAAAAAACCTCTCCCAGCCGTATCCTCCTGCCGGTCATCCTTATGCCGCCGACCGAGACGATCGAATCTCTCCGGGGATCAAGGCCCGTGAGCTCGGTGTCCACCACGGCAAAGCAGCACTCGCCTACGGGCCTGTCGCAGAGCCCGGCCGTATACGGAAAGGTCTTTCTTTTGAAAAGTCCGAGCATTATCCTCCCACCATGCCAGGCCCGTAGTGGTCGATGATACCGTCCTGGATCTTCGATATGAGCTGAAACGCCTCTTTGAGCGACTTCCGTTCAAGATTGCTCAGCTTGCGCGGATTGATGAAGTTATCAGGGTCCTGCCCCCGCTCCAACCGGTCCATCTGGTGATGGATCCTGAGCAGCGTAATGAATTCAAAGGCATGGTCGAGCTCCTCTCCCAGCTCATTGACAAGCGTATGCCCGCCCCGCATCGCTGCGATGCGCTCCAGGGTCGATGTCTCGGGGACCCCGGCTTCGAGAGCGAAAAGCCTGACGAGATCGACGAGGGGGCCGATCCCGTTTATTTTCAGGTTCAGCTCATCTTTGTGCTCGCCGCTCTTCTCGACGATAAAGGACTTTATGAAGCCGAGCGGCGGCCGGTTCCTCGTTATTACCCCTGCCATTTTGGCAAAAAAGATATTCTGTCCCTTCAGCATTTTTGTCCTGTATTCCCTCAGCTCCTCGACAAGGCCTGCCTCTCCGTACAACGGCCGTGCATCGAAAAAAACGAGCGACCGCAAGATCGCTTCAGGGCTCGGCGACACGATCCACCGCTCAAAGTACCTCTTCCATGCACCGAGGGGCCGACACCATTCGGGATTACTTGCCATATAGTCAGCCGGGCAGAGGGGAAACCCGCACCGGACCAGCCCCTCCTGCACGAAGCGGGTGAACAATGAAAAATATGCCTTTGCCTTCTCCTCCTCGGCCGGGGTCGGAGGATCAGCGTAGATGATTGCATTATCCTGGTCGGTCTTGAACGTCTGCTCTTTACGGCCTTCGCTGCCCAGCGCCATCCAGCAATAGGGGAGCGGCGGCTGACCAAATTTTCTTTCCGCTATTTCAAGAACTTTCCTTACCAGGCGGTCGTTGAGCTCGGTAATGATCTTGGTGATGTTGCTCGCCTTTGCGCCCTCTTTCAGGAGCAGGCCGATCACTTTATTTATTTTCCCTGCTACGGGGACGAGCCCTTCGATCGTCTGCTGGCTCTCGATGTCCTTTGCAAACGAGAGCGGCGACTTCCCCTGCAGCAGCATGAGGTCATGGTTGGTTATGACCCCCTTCAGCGCTCCATCCTTTATTACCAGGACATGGTGGATGTTGTATTTGATCATCTTCAGCACGGCCTCGAAACAGTAATCCCGCGCATCCATTCTTATAAGGGGCGGCGACATGATGGTGCGCACCGCCTCGCCCACTGCCCTGCCTTTCGCCACCACCTTCTCTCTCAGGTCGCGGTCGGTGATGATCCCCGCCGGGAGCCCACTCCCGTTGACAATCACGAGGGAGCTGATCCGCTCCCGCGCCATGACCTGCGCCGCCTCCTGTATGGTCGTCCCCTCTGTTGCCGTTATCACCTCTTTCGTTGCGATGTCCCCTACCTGGGTTGTGAACAGGAGGTGGTCGCTGCTGCCGTAAAAGAGGCTCTTGTTATGCATCTCCCGGTAGGTCTTATCGATATACTTGGAGAAATGGGACTGAAGGAAGTACTCGACGAACGCCGGGTGCGAATCGATGAGCCCTAAAAGCTCCTTTTTGTCGAGGATAAGGCATACGGTCTGGTCAATGGTCCTGATCGTTGTTTTCTGCTTATCTCCGGACATGAGGGATACCAGGCCGAAGGTCTCTCCCTCTCCCCGGTAATCGATCACCACATCCTCCCCGCTGTCCGATCGCACCGAGACCTCGACCCCTCCGCTCCTGATTATCCAGAAGGAGTCGCTCAGCGCACTCCCCTGCTTCAGGATGACCTCGCCCTTTGGGTAGAACTCCATCGACAGGTTGCCGGCAACGGTCTTGAGAGCCTCCTCTTCCAGGAACTGGAAGGGAGGAACGCCTTTCATGAAGGTGTAAACATCTTCGAATAACATGGCCTTCCCTTTGGGAGGAAATAAGTAGCAAATACGAGGCCAGCAGAGGGTAACATTAAAACTTCAATTTATTACAATTACTTAGTTAGGGGGGCCGGATGCAGGTTCTGTAACTAAAAGTAATAAACTCCATTACGCAAAGTAACACGTCTTGCCCGGTCAGGAATCGAGCATCGCCCTTACTTTCCTGAGGAGCTCGCCAGGCGGGACCGGCTTTGCAATGAAGTCCAGGTCCTCCTCGAGAACTCCCTTCTTATGGATGATATCGGCGGTATAGCCGCTGGTGAAGAGCACCCTGGTCCGGGGCCGCATTCCCGTTATCGCGTCGTAGACCTCCTTGCCGTTCTTCTTCGGCATCACCACGTCGGCAATGACGAGCTCGATCGTATCCGCATAGGCGATGAACTTATCGATGGCGTCCTCGCCGTCGACCGCTTCTATCACCCGGTACCCGTGCTCCTCGAGCATATCCTTGAGACTTGTTCGCACCATCTCCTCATCCTCGGCGAGCAGGACCGTCTCGGTGCCGGCGAGGCATGCAGCAGCCTCGGCCTCCCCCTCCTTCTCCTCCGCGGAGCCGGGGGTTATCGGTAAAAGGATCGTGAAGGTCGTTCCCCTGCCGGCCTCGCTCCCCACATCAATGGAGCCGCCGTGCTGTTTGACGATCCCGTAAACGATAGCGAGCCCGAGGCCCGTTCCCTTCCCGACCTCTTTGGTGGTGTAGAACGGCTCGAAGAGGCGTTCCCGCGTCCTTTCGTCCATACCGGCGCCGGTATCGGTCACGGTAATACAGGCATACGCACCCGGCCTTTCCTGCCCGTGCGCCTTCAGGTACTCACCGTCGAGCACAGCCTGTTTCGTCCTTATAAACAGCCGTCCGCCATCGGGCATGGCATCGCGCGCATTAGAGGCGAGATTCAGCAGCACCTGCTCGATCTGGCCCGCGTCGATAATGACGGTGAGGGGGCAGTCCGCTGTCGCGGTCTCCATCTCGATATCCTCGCCGATGATGTTCAGCAGGATGCGTTCCATCTTCTTCACCACGGCGTTGAGGTCTACCGGTTTGGGGTTGATGATCTGCTTTCTGCTGAAGGCGAGAAGCTCCCTCGTGAGGTGGGCGGCGCTCTCCGAAGCATCGAGTATCTGCTCGGCGTAGAACCGCAAGCCGTCCTCCCCGTCCATCCTGTTCTTTAAAATGGTGCCGAAGCCTATGATCGCGGTGAGAATGTTGTTGAAATCGTGGGCGATGCCGCCGGCGAGGCGTCCTACCGCTTCCATCTTCTGGGACTGGAGGAGCTGCATCTCGAGCTTCGCCTTCTCCTCCTCGATCCGCTTCCGCTCGGTAACATCGATCAGCACCGCCAGTGAGCGCACCATTACGCCCGCTGCGTCGTACTCGGCAATCGCGGAAAGGAGGACCTCGACCACCTCGCCGCTCTTCTTGACGAACTGGTACTCCACATCCCTGCAGTGCCCGGTCCTCATGAACCCGGGAAGAACCGTCTCCTCCGCGTAGCGGCGCGACGCCCCGGTCATGAACTCGGTGAGCGTGCGCCCTATGACCTCATCGAACTCGTACCCCAGAGAGGCGAGCCAGTACCAGCTCACGCTCACCAGCCTCCCGTTGCGGTCGATTGAGTGCAGCATGACAGGGGTGTTGTTATAGAGGCAGCGGTACCGCTCCTCGCTCGCCTTCAGCTCCTCGAGCATCGCCTTGTTCCCGGTGATATCCGCGGCGACTCCCACCAGGCGGCAGACCTGGCCGCTCTCTCCCCGCACCGGAAAGGCGCGGTTCCGGATCCACCGGATAGAGCCGTCATCCCGGACGATCCTGAACTCTTCGTCGAACCCGTCGTCGCCGCTCTTCAGGATGCGCTCCTCCACCCGCTCCCGGTCGTCCTTATGCACGCTGCCCAGGAAGACCGTATTTTCCTCGTACAATCTCTGAATCGGCGCCCCCCAAATTTTTTCGAAGGCGGGGCTTACGTACCTGATCTCGCCGAATGCGGCGTCGGACATCCAGAAGACCTCGTCGATGTTCTCCGCCACCTCGCGGAAACGCATCTCGCTCTGCCGCAGCGCCTCCATCATCCATTTCCGTTCACCCACCTCGAGCTGCAGCCGCTCGTTGGCCCTGGTGAGCGCCGCGGTCCGTTCCTTCACGATATCTTCAAGGTGGAGCTGGTACTCTCTCAACTCCTCTGCCGCCTGCCGTTCCCTTGCGATAAGGCTCTTCAGCTCTGCTGCCATATCATTGAAGCTCTTCGCCAGCTCGCCCACTTCGTCCTTGGCAGTGATCGCAATCGAGGTGTCCAGCTGTCCTTTCCCTATTGCGGCGGCAGCGCGCCTCAGCTCGGCTATGGGCCTCGAGATGGAGCGGGATATCAGGAAGCCGAGGACGAGGGAGATGAAGAAAGCGGCGGCGACAGTGATGAGAATATTCTTTTGCACCGCCTCCGCGCTTTTTATGATCGCGGTCCGCGACTTCTCCTCAGCCTCGACCTTCAATTTAGTCAGCCGGACCCCGTCCTCCCTTACAGCGGACACGGTTTCGTTGAGCTGCTGAAGAAGGGACATATGTCTCTCGGCACTGAACCTCCCTTCCCGCTTCATCTCCTCGTCATGCCTTTTGATCAAGGCAGTTCCCAGGGGAAGCAGCTCGGAAGTCTTTGCCGCGATACGCTCCAGGAGCGCACGGTTCCCGGCATCACGGACTCTGTCGTTCAGGGTCGCCATATGCCCCTGCAAGAGCCTGTAGAAGTGAAAAAACTCCTCTTTATCCCGGGGATCGTGAAACATCAGGAAGAGCAGCAGGTGGCTCTCCGCCCCCTTCACCGTACTGCTCACCTCGGTTGCCGCGGTGATCGCCTCCTGTTTGTTGAGAAAGTCGGTCTCGAGCGCAGCCAGCTTGATGCCATGCTCCCGCAGCCGTGAAGCGATACGGGAGAGGGCGCCGATCATAGCCTTGTGCTGTTCGGGCTCGAACCGGCCGGTGCGTTTCAGGTCGCGTTCATGCGCCTCGATAAGCCGTTCCCCGGCAGGGAGGAGCTCCTCCGCCTCGATCTTCATCCGCTCGACGATCGAGCGGGCCTCGGGAATGCGCACCTTTTTGTCGAGGACCGCAATCTGCTCCTGGAGCGAGACATACCTGCTGAAGAATTTCGCGCGGTCCTTCTCCTGGTGCAGGAGCAGGAAGAGCATGAGGTGCCCTTCCGCTCTCTTGGCGTAGCTGCTCGCTTCCGTAGCTGCCGAGACAATGGAGCGTAGATGCCTCTCCCTGCTCTCGAAGGACTGAATGGTCCGTGTAGCGGCAGTGAGGCCCAGGAGGCCGACAAGGGCTACCAGGAGAGAGATGGCGATATATCCCGAAACGAGCTTCCGGGCGATCTTCATGCCCCTCTCCTCTTGTTCATAAGCCCTCCTGCGGCATAACCGCTCAGGCAGCGGCGGTCGCCGCTGCAGGGCGGTACAGACCCTCAGATGCCGGTATGACCGTATCGCTCGGCCTGAGCCGTTTCAGCGCCACCTCTCCGGTATGTGAATAAAAAAAGATCTTCCGTCCCCTGAGCCCTCCCACATCGAGGGCGCTCACCCTGAGGCTCTCGACTCCGATGAGCTCCATGGCTGCCGCGATATTCTGCCTTCCCACCGTTATTACTCCGTCTCCCCGGCCTGCGGTATTGAACATATCGGCGCCGCCGAAGAGCTTTACCTCGAGCTCCTCTCTTCTCACGCCGTACGCCGCAAAGCGCGCGACCATCCGCCTGATAGAGCAGGCGACGTACTTGAATCCCTCGTTGCAGTCGGCGCTGCAGGCATCCGCGCCCGGGCAGCGGGGCAGCATTCCGTGGCAGAGGGCGCCGAGCCGCAGGCGGCTGTTGAACATGGCAGCCGAGAGGCAGGAGCCGAGCACCGTGGTGATAAGGGCAGGCTCTTCGGCGAAATACATTTCCCCCTGCTTGAGGTAAACGACCGGGAGGTCTGTTTGAAGGATATTCATAACTATACTCCTTGATATATACAGCTATCGTCTTGCCGATCCCCCACCCTGCCCGGCTCGCAGCTATGGCCGGGCAGGGGGGGCGGCTGTGGTTATGCGCTGCTTGCAGCCTCGGGGCCGGAGGGCTGCACCATGGCAAGCTCGTCGGCTGAAAACACTCTATCGACATCGAGGATCATGATGAACTGGTTGTCCCGCCTGCCCATGCCCTTGATGAAGTCGGTGTTGAGACGGGTCCCGATCCGGGGCGCAGGCTCGATGCTCTCCGGCTCCAGCTCGATCACCTCCTGCACCGAATCAGCCAATGCCCCCAAGATGGTCGTCTCCCCATCCACGCTCACCTCCACGATGATGATGCAGGTGTTGACCGTCCTTTCGGTCATCGCCATGCCGAACTTCAGCCTCATGTCCACTACCGGCACCACGCTGCCCCTCAGATTGATCACTCCCCTCATGAAGTCAGGCGTCTGCGGCACCTTCGTCACCGTCGTGAAGTCCAGCACTTCTCTCACCTTGCTTATATCTAAGGCAAAGGTCTCCTCATTCAGCCTGAAGGTCAGATATTGGGTCGTTTCCGTTATTCCTGCTGCACTCATCTCTTTCCTCCTCTCCTTAGGGTCAAGGGGCAGAAACTTTTCCTGACCCTTGACCCTTACCCTGTCTTTTCAGAATTTCTCAAATTCGTCGTCCAGCTTGTCTTTACCGCCACCCATTTCGAGGGCAACGCCGGCTGTTTTGCCGTTGCCCTTCACCTTCGAAGAGATCACTCTGGAACCCGCGTTTTCACCATGCACAAAGTGGACTGCTGCTGTTTTGCGTGTTGTACGGTGAGCAGCCTTGGCAGAAGACGCCTGGCTCGTTCTTGCCACACTGTTATTATCGTCTACCTTGAAGAATGCTATAGTGCTCTGGAGCTGCTCGGCCTGGGAGGCGAGCTCTTCCGAGGTCGAGGCCATCTCCTCGGACGCCCCTGCATTCTGCTGGATGACCTGATCGAGCTGCTGAATGGCCTTGTTGATCTGCTCGGCCCCG
>JBFMHE010000033.1 GCA_040752355.1 Nitrospirota bacterium
CTTACGGCGATAGGATCATTGGTTGTTTCATCTCCCCCTGTGGTCACCTTGAGTCCACTCACGCTCAAACAACCTCCCGGGTTACTATCGCTCCAGGGCATGTTCAGCGGTGTTGCATGGTAAAGCTCCGAGTGCGCTCCCTCTCCCGAAAGTGCGTCCTTCTTTGCGCCGGCTCCTGAATACCATGTCTCCATCCTCTCTGCGGTATCCTGTCATCCCCCGGTTAAGGTACAATAGACGGTGAGAAAGAACCGGCCGGTCTGCGGATGAAGATACTCGTCGCCGATGATGATAAGAATATGAGGAGCCTCCTTGCCAGCGAGCTCTCCTACGAAGGGTTCGATGTGGTCCCGGCCGAGAGCGGTACGCATGCCCTCGAGCTGCTCAAGAGCGAGGAGGTCGATGTCGCGCTCCTCGATCTGAATATGCCCGATCTCGGCGGCATGGACGTTTTGAAGACGATACGAAGCAGCGAGCTGCCGGTCGAAGCGATCATCCTGACCGGCTTTGCGAGCATCCCTTCTGCAGTGGAAGCGATGCGGCTCGGGGCGTATGACTATGTCACCAAACCCTTCAGTGCCCAGGAGCTGAAGGAGGTCATCCGCAAGGCCTTCGAAAAGCGCCGGCTCCTGAAGGAGAATCTCGCGCTCAAGCTCCAGATCAAGCGGCACTATGCTGCGTCGTCGCCGATCATCGCGAAGAGTCCCGGGATGG
This sequence comes from Nitrospirota bacterium, assembly GCA_040752355.1. NCBI lineage: Bacteria > Pseudomonadati > Nitrospirota > Nitrospirota bacterium. The sequence goes on from JBFMHE010000033.1 coordinate 715, forward strand.
TCGGGCTTATGGACCAGGTGAGGAGAATCGCCCCCTCGGACCTGCCGGCGCTCATCCTGGGAGAGAGCGGGGCCGGCAAGGAGCTCATAGCACGTGCCCTCCACGAGGCGTCCCCGCGGGCCGAAGAGCCTTTCATCGCGATCAACTGCGGCGCGATACCGGAGGCGATGATGGAGAGCGAGCTGTTCGGCTACGAACGGGGCGCTTTTACCGGGGCCTATGCGCGGAAGCTGGGACTGCTCGAGATCGCCGGCAGGGGGACCGTCTTCCTCGACGAGATCGGCGAGCTTCCCCTGCCGCTCCAGGTGAAGCTCCTCCGTGTTATCGAGACGAGGAGCTTCATGCGCCTCGGCGGGACCAGGGAGGTGGGCCTGCAGGTGAGATTCATCTCCGCTACGAACAGGGACCTCACCGAGGCGGTCGGGAGCGGACGGTTCAGGCAGGATCTCTATTACCGCATCAGTCCGCTTATCCTCGCCATCCCTCCTCTTCGGGAACGGCGGGAGGATATCCCGCTCCTCGTCGAGCATTTCATGAAGAACGCCCCCTCGTACCGGGGAAAGCACGTTACCGAAGCGGCGCTCCGGGCGCTGACCGAGTATTCGTGGCCCGGCAATGTGCGGGAGCTCCAGAATGTCATTCACCGCGCCCTCCTCCTGTCGCCGGGGGGGCGCATCGACCGCGCTGACCTGCCGTTCGATCTGGCATCGGGCAGGCGGGGCGTCCTGCGGCGGCTCGACGACGTCGAGCGGGAGCACATCCTCGCGGTGCTCCGCGCAACAGGCGGGCAGCGGGGCAAGGCCGCGGAGATACTGGGGATCGATCCCAAGACGCTGTATCGGAAACTGCTGAGCTATGGCATCGCCTGATAGAAAGACCAAAGCAGAATTGATCGAAGAGTTCACTGCGCTCCGCCGGCGCCTCGCCGACCTGGAGGTGAAGGAGAACGAGTGCGTGCTGGCGAAGGAGGCGCTCAGCGATTCGCAGAGGCTCTACCGGACCATCTTCGAGAATACCGGTACGGCGACGGTGATCATCGAGGAGGATACGACGCTCTCGATGGTCAACACCGAGTTCGCACGGCTCGCGGGATACGCACAGTCCGAGATCGAAGGAACGAAGAGCTGGATGGATTTCGTGCAGGGCGCGGACCTCGAACGGATGAGGGAATACCACCGCCTGCGGAGGAGCAGGCCCGAGGCAGCCCCGAAGAATTATGAGTTCATGTTTATCGACCGGTACGGCGCGACCAGGGACATACTCGCTACGGTCGCCGTTATCCCCGGCACACAGAAGAGCGTCGCCTCGTTCCTGGATATCACCGAGCGCAAGCGCGCCGCCGGGGAGCGCGAGCGGCTCATCACGCAGCTCAAGGAAATGCTCGCCAGTGTCTCCCGGTCGAAGAAGGAGTGGCAGGATACCTTCGACAGCATTACCGATCTCATTTATATCGTCGACCGGAAATACAACATCATCAAGGCCAATAAGGCCTGCGCCGACCATCTCGGTCTCGATCCGCAGGACCTCATCGATAAGAAGTGCTATGTCATTTTTCATGGCGAGCGGGTGCCGGTGGCGGGGTGCCCGCATACTACGGCCCTGAGGGAGCAGCGGGTCGTAACCGAAGAGGGGGTCGATCCGGAGAGTAATCGTCTGTTCCGCATGACCGCATTCCCTTACTGTTCACCCGACGGACAGCTGCTCGGCACGATCGTCGTCAAGAGAGACATCACCGAAAAGCGGGAGCAGGAGATGCGGCTCATCATTACCGAGCGCCTCGCTTCGCTGGGGGAGCTGGCTTCGGGCATCGCCCACGAGATCAACAACCCCCTCGCCTCGATCGGGGGCTGTGCAGAGGGCCTTCTGATGCGGCTGCGAAAGGGGCAGTACGACCCCGCGCTCTTCGAGAAGTACCTGAAGATCATCGAGGAGGAGGTGCAGCGCTGCAAGCAGATTACGACGACCATGCTCTCCTTTGTGCGCCAGCCGACCTACGATAAGAAGGCGATCAGCCTTCACGAGCTGCTCGACAGGACCATAGAGCTCATCGGCTTCCAGAGCAGACTCAAGGAGATGCGCATCGTACGGGATTTCGCTCCGGAGATGCCGTCGGTGATCGGCAGTGAAGGGGAGCTGCGGCAGGTCTTCATGGCGGTCATCACCAATGCCCTCGACGCCATGAGGAACAAGGGTACGCTCACCCTGAGCACCCGCATCGAAGACAGGAAGGCGATCGTTTCCATCGGCGATTCCGGGCCGGGGGTTGCGCGGGAGCATCTCAGCAACATATTCGAGCCTTTCTTTACTACCAAGGTGACGTCAGGGGGGACGGGCCTCGGGCTCTCCATAGCCAAGAAGATCATCGAGGCCCATAACGGCGACATCTCGGTAACTTCCAAGAAAAACGAGGGCACTGTTTTTACCATACTGCTTCCCCTCTGAAGGACAAGTGAGAAGTAAGAAGTAAGAAGTAAGGGGGAGCTTACGGGGGTTCTTTTATTTTGACTCCTGTCTTCACTTCCTACTTCTCGGTTCCTACTTCTCACTTGCTCTTATTTCGGGCATTCTGCCCTGCCTGCATGGCAAAGTGCCCGATCTCGTTCTGCCCTTCAGCATAAAAGTCCTTTTAGATCAGGCATCCGTATCGTGGTACTATCCTTGCTTTATTCTTCTGTTGAATGCCGGCGTGCGGTAAGCACCGGCAGAATGAAAAGGAGAGGCGCTACCCATGGAAGCAAAGAAGAAGATTCTTCTCGCCGACGATGACAAGAATTTCGGTTTCATACTCAAAAACGAGCTGGAGGACGAGAATTACGACGTCGATCTCTATACCGACGGCGTCGAGGCAGTGCTGGGGTTTATCTCTGCTGCCTACGATCTCGTCCTGCTCGATGTGAAGATGCCCCGGCTGGACGGCATCAGCACGCTCAGGATCATCAAGAAGCTCAGGCCCGAGACCCCTGCTGTCATCTTCTCGGGAAATGCGACGCCCCACGATATGGCGGAGTCGGTGCAGGTGGGAGAGATCACCTACTTCGATAAGCCTTTCGAGATAAAGGCGCTGAAGAGCTATATAAAGAATTATATTTTGTGATCGGCGCCGCCGCCACGGTCCGGCGCCGAGGGACCATCAAGATTTAATGCACTGCTTCGATAACGTAACTCAAGGGAGCGCACGGCTCCCGGGGTGACGTCCCCGGCAGCAGGAACCAGGAGGAAGAGAGAATGGCACTTATGGATTGGTCGGACAAATTGAGCGTCAACATACGCGAGATCGACGAGCAGCACAGGAAGCTTATCAGCATGATCAACGAGCTTCACGACGCCATGAAAGCGGGTAAGGGAAAAGAGGTGGTGGGACCGATCCTTACCGGGCTCGTGCAGTACGTTGCGACCCACTTTGCCACTGAAGAGAGGCTCATGAAGACGCACGCCTATCCCGAATATCTCAAACACAAGGTCGAGCACGACAACCTCACCAGGCAGGCTTTGGATCTGCAGAAGCAGTTCCAGGAGGGGAAGCCGGTGCTCACCGTCGAGCTGATGACCTTTCTGAAGAATTGGCTCTCGAGCCATATCCTCGGGACCGACAAGAGCTACAGCCCCTACCTGAACAGCAAGGGCGTCGCCTAATGAGCAGAGGGAGTCGGGCGAGGTAGAGTACATTCGCCCGGCTCCAAGCTCGTTCGTTCTGTTAGGGGCTCTTCGTCTATAGTCTATGGTCTATCCGCCGTTTCCCCGCGGGTGTGCTCTTCTCCACTGCCCGGGGGACTCCTTCAGTCCCTCCTTGCTCCATATGCCGGCTCTGCGCAGGAATGCCCGCCTCTGCGCCTCGGCAAGCCGGCCGCTGTACTTCACGTTCGGCGGGATGGTATAGAGCCGGGCGTACCCGGCCTCGATCATCTCTTCGTTGAGCATCCGCTCTCCCCGGCGGTCCCACAGGTAGACGAGCGGTCTCCCATGGCGGTCTCTCTGCTCGACATCCCGTTCGATAAGGACGATCCAATTACTCTTGCTGATGAGCTGTTTCAGGTGCCGTTTTGCCCGCCTCCCCCACGGCTCCTGGTCGAGCTCGGGCGCGTCGATCCCGATCAGTCTCACCCGCTCGGCCTTGAGCGGAATTCCTGCGAAGCTCTTCGCCCGTATGCTTACGGTGTCGCCGTCATGGACCGTGATGACGCGAAAGGGAGTTGCCAGCCGCTCGGCCGCTGCAGGGCACGCAGTGGCGGCGAGGAGCGTAATAAGTAAGAAAATTCTTGTATAATAGGAGAGTTTCATGGGCTATTGTAGCACAAAAAGACGAGGCCAGAGACTGCGGTTGAGGCCGTCGGCAAGGGGAGTCGGTGTGAAGAATATTGTCCTCACCGGGTTCATGGGGACCGGAAAGACCGTGGTCGGCACGCTGCTGGCTGAGAGGCTGCGCCGCCCGCTGATCGATGTGGACAGCGAGATCGAGCGGGAGCAGCGTATGACCGTCGCCGAGATCTTTGCCCGTGAGGGAGAGGCGGCGTTCAGGGATATGGAGGCAGCGGTCATCAGGAGGCTGTCGGAGAGAGCGGGGGTTATCATCGCTACCGGCGGCGGCGCGGTGGTGCGGCAGGAGAACAGGGAAAACCTCAGGAAGAACGGCGTGGTCGTATGCCTGACCGCATCCCCCGAGGCGACCCTGGAGCGGACCCGGGCCGCCGGCACGAGGCCGCTCCTCCAGGTCGACGACCCCCTGCAGCGGATCAGGGAGCTCCTGGAGGCGCGCGGCCCGTACTATGCAAAGGCGGACATGGTAATCGATACCGAGGGAAAGACGCCCGCGGACGTGGCTGAAGAGATCGTGCAGCGGATAAGGGAAGAGGTAAACGAGTAACATTCAACGGCAGGAAGTTTCTTTATCCTGTTTTCTCGAGGAGACTATGGAAAAGGTGACCGTCGATCTTGCCGAACGGAGCTACGAGATCATCATAGGCAGGGATACGCTCCCGGAGCTCGGCGAACGGATGTCGTCCTTCAGGTTCAGCCCGCGCGTAGGGGTCGTCAGCAACCCCGCGGTCTTCTCGCTGTACGGCGAGAAGGTCATGGAATCGATAGCAAGGGCCGGATTCGAAGGCGTACCGCTGCTCATTCCGGAGGGAGAGACCTACAAGGATTATTTCTGGGCCTCCCACCTTCTGACCGAGCTCCTGCGGAAGAGGTTCGACAGGAGTTCCTGTCTCGTCGCGCTCGGGGGCGGCGTCATCGGCGACATCACCGGCTTTGTCGCCTCGGTGTTCATGCGGGGGATGCAGTTTGTCCAGGCGCCTACCACGCTCCTCGCCCAGGTCGACAGCTCGGTAGGGGGAAAGACCGGGGTGAACCACGCGCTCGGGAAAAACATGATCGGCACCTTCTACCAGCCGCGGCTCGTCCTGATCGACAGCACGACGCTCGCGACGCTGCCCCGGAGAGAGCTGCTGTGCGGCATCGCCGAGGTGATCAAGTACGGCGTGATAAGGGACGAGCGGCTCTTCGAGCTCCTGGAACGGCAGCGGGAGGCGGTGCTCTCCCTCGACCACGAGGCGCTCCAGTTTATCATCAGACGCTCCTGCGAGATAAAGGCCGAGGTCGTGGCGAACGACGAGAGGGAGGCGGGGTTGCGCGCCATCCTGAATTTCGGACATACCATCGGTCATGCTATCGAGACCGAAACCGGCTATGGCCGCTATCTCCACGGCGAGGCGATCGCCATCGGTATGCACCTGGCCGCCCGCCTTGCTGCACGAAAGGGGCTCCTGGACGAGGGGGAGGTGGCCAGGATACGCTCTCTCATCGAGGCGTACGGCCTTCCTTCGACGCTTCCCGAAGGCATAAGCGCCGAGCGGCTTATCCGCCACATGGAGATCGACAAAAAGGCCGAGGCCGGCAGGATAACCTTTATCCTCCCCGAGCGGGTGGGGAGGGTGAGGATCGAAAAGAAGATATCGACGCAAGAGATAGGAGAGGCGCTGGAGGGATGAGGCAGGTCCTGGTCGTTGATGACGAGCGGGATCTCGCGGAGCTCGTCGCCTATAATCTGAAAAAAGAGGGCTTTGCGGTCGATGTCGCCTACGATGGAGAGACCGCGCTCACTGCCATTAAAAACGGCGGGTACGATCTCATCGTGCTCGACCTCATGCTCCCGGGAATGCAGGGGCTCGATCTCTGCGCGGCGATCAGGAACACCCCCTCGACCGCCCGGACGCCGCTTATCATGCTTACGGCCAAGGGAGAGGAGATCGACAAGGTCGTCGGCCTCGAGATGGGCGCCGACGACTATATCACCAAGCCCTTCAGCCCCCGGGAGTTCATGGCACGGGTGAAAGCCGTGCTCCGGAGAACGGAGCAGCGCCCTGCCGGGCTGACCGGGCCGCCTCCCGCGCCCGTCACCGGGGGCGCGGTCCTGAAGACGCGGGATATCGTCATCGACACGGAGAAGTATACCGTCACGGTCGCAGGGCGGCAGATCAAGCTCAGCGCCACGGAGTTCAAGCTCCTGCTCTACCTCTGCGAGCGACCGAACAAGATCTACAGCAGGGAGCATCTTCTCGATGCGGTATGGGGCGACGATGTGTTCGTGGAGCCCCGGACCGTAGACGTCCACATCCGCAGGCTGCGTACAAAGATCGAGGACGACGCCAATAATCCGCGCTACATAAAAACCATGCGGGGCGTCGGTTACTTCTTCGAGGCATAAGTGCTTACCGGTATCCTCATAGCGCTCTGCCTCGCGCTTATCGGCCTGGGCCTGTACACCGTCCGCCTGGCCGTCTCCCGCAACGACCTCGCCCACTTCCTGAAAGAGCTCGCTTCGGGAAATTTCGACGCGCGCCTTTCTCCCACGCGGAACCGCAGGCTGGACGCTGCGGCGAAAGACATTATCGCGGCAATGGACCGGATAAAAGAACGGCTCGACTTTGCCGAGCAGGAACGGCAGCGCATGGAGGCGATCCTCCGCGGCATGTCCGACGGGGTCCTGATCACCGATGCCCGGGGGGTGATCATCCTCGCCAACGACACCTTCAGGAGGCTGCTCGCCGTCGGCGAGCCTATCGAGGGAAGGCAGATCGCCGAGGTGCTGCGCAATGCGGAGCTCATCGAGATGGTGCTGAACGCGGTGAGCTTCTGCGATATGATGTCGGGAGAGATAGCCGTAACGCGCGCTGAGAGGGAGAAGCATCTCATCGCAACCGCGGTCCCCATCTTTGCAGAGAGCAGGGTGAGCGGAATGGTGCTCACCCTCCACGATGTGACCCGGCTGAAGCAGCTCGAAGAGATGCGCAGGGATTTTGTGGCGAACGTGTCCCACGAGATCAAAACCCCGCTCACCGCGATCAAGGGTTTTGCAGAGACGCTCCTCGACGGCGCGATCGAGGACCGGGAGCATGCGCTGCGGTTCCTCTCGATGATCAGGAATCACAGCGAGCGGCTGAACAGCCTCGTCAACGACCTCCTCACCCTCTCGCGGATAGAGCTCGGCGATGTCCCGGTCGGGAAGGGACAGGTCGATTTCGGGCAGGTCGTCGATACCGTCTTCATGACCCTCAAGGACAAGGCGGACCCCAAAGGACTCTTCCTCAAAAAGAGCATTCCCGGGGGAGTCAGGACGATCGCTGCCGACAGGGATAAGCTGATACAGATCGTCCTCAATCTCGTCGACAACGGCATCAAATTCACGGAAGCAGGCGGGGTCACGGTCGGCATCGACGAGACCGGCGGGAGGGTGACCCTCTACGTCCAGGACACGGGGATCGGGATCCCGCCGAAGCATATCCACCGCCTCGGCGAGCGCTTCTATCGTGTTGACAGCGCCCGCTCGCGGGAGCTGGGAGGCACCGGCCTCGGCCTCGCCATCGTCAAGCACCTCGTGACGGCGCAGCAGTGGAAGATGCGGATCGAGAGCAGCCCCGACGGCACACGGGTGAACATCATCATCGATAAATACCTGTGATAAATCCGGAACTCGAGACCAGAAATCCGAAAAGCAACCAACACAAAGAGGAGCCCCGCCCTTCCTCCCGCTCGTTCCGGTAAATGCTCTCAATCAGAAACCCGAAGAGCGATCAGGACTTCAGGATGGTCGTCACGCCGGTCCTGATCATCTTTATCGCGATGGCGGCGAGGAGCAGGGAGGCGAGCCGGGCAATGGCCCTCGTGCCGCTGACCCCGATGAGCCTGATGATCAGCTCGGCCCTGTTGAAAATGAACCATGCGAGGAGCATGTTCAGGACAAGGGAGAGGAAGACGGGGATATAGCCGTAGCTCCCCACCAGGAGCAGCGAGGTGGCGATAGTCGCAGGCCCGGCGAGCAGGGGGGTGCCGAGGGGGACGATGCCGAGGTCCGGCGAGCCGGTCGCTCCCTTCGTCTCCGCGATGAGCATGTCCGCAATGGATATGGCGAGCAGGAGAATCCCTCCCGCGATCATGAAGTCCTCGACGAGGATGCCCAGGACGTTGAATACGGCCGTGCCGAGGAAGATGAAGAGCGAGGTCACCATGAACGCGGTGAATACCGACTGCCGCGCTATCCGCCGTCTCTCTCCAGTGCCCATGCCCTCGGTCATCGAGAGGAAGATCGGCATGACGCCGGGCGCATCGATCGCCACCATCAGCGGGATGAGCGTGAGGAGATAGGAGTACACGATATCCATACAGTGATTGTAGTCTCTCCCGCGCCAGGAATCAATGGCGGCGCTCTGTTGCATTGTCGTTTTCAGTTGTGGCATAGTTAGACGAATGCGGTCGCGCGGAGCGCTTGTGCCGTGCGGGAAGCGTATCTGTCTCGATCCGGGAGACGCCCACGAGGTACAATGATCAGGAACTTCGAGCCCTTTCTGCTGCCCTTCGTCATCTTCGTCGTCTCGACGGCGATGCTTCTTTTTGTCCGGGGCATCGCCTTCAGGCTCCTCCACGCCTGGGCCGAACGGACCGCGACCAAGGCCGACGACATCGTCATAAAGGCGTTCAAGACCCCCTCCGTCTACTGGAGTATCGCCATCGGCCTCTACATCGGGATCGCTGCATCGGACATCCCCGAAAAGCACGTCTTTTATCTCAACAGAACGCTGTACGTCATCATCATTTTCTCGATCACGATCGCGACGGCGAACCTCGCGGGCAAGATATTCAGGAATTATGTCCAGACTTCCAATCTTCCGCTGCCGACCACCGGCCTTGCGTATGCGCTGCTGAAGGGGACCATCATCGCCATAGGAATCCTCATTATCCTGAGCTTCCTCGGCGTCTCGATCGCCCCGCTCATCACTGCTCTGGGCGTCGGCGGACTCGCGGTGGCGCTCGCCCTCCAGGATACGCTGGCGAACCTCTTCGCCGGGATCCATATCCTCGTCGAGAAGTCGATCCGCGTGGGCGACTTCATACGGCTCGAGACCGGCCAGGAGGGGTATGTGGAGGATATCACCTGGAGGACTACCCGCGTACGAATGCTGCCGAACAACATGGTGGTGATCCCCAACAGCAAGCTCGCCCAGAGTGTCGTCACGAACTACTATCTCCCCGAAAAGAGGATGTCCGTGCTGGTCCCCGTATCGGTCAGCTACAGCTCGGACCCCGAGCGGGTGGAGCGGCTGCTCGTCGAGGAGGCGAAGAAGGCAGCCCCGGAAATCCCCGGCATGCTGGGAGACCCCGAGCCTTTTGTACGCTTCATTCCGGGGTTCGGCGAGAGCTCTCTCGATTTCACGCTCATCTGCCAGGTGAAGGAGTTCACCGATCAGTACCCGACGCAGCATGAACTGCGGAAGAGGATATTCAAGCGGTTCAGGGAGGAGGGCATCGAGATACCCTTCCCGCACCGGACGGTCTATCTGAGAGAGGAGCGGGAGAAGGAGCACGGGCGGTCCGAAGGCCCGAACCCGTAGTTATTTTCCTTCCGTTTAAACTATACTTAAAACTTTCTATGCGCGATCCGAAGTGCCCGTGCCGTTGCAGACGATAAGAGAGCCCAGGGAGGAGCATATGGCATATCCGAAGACGCTTACCTTTATTCTTGCCGGCGGCAAAGGCGAACGCCTCTACCCGCTCACCGCGTTTCGCTCCAAACCGTCGGTGCCGTTCGGCGGCCGCTATCGTATCGTCGATTTCGCCCTGAGCAACTTCATCAACTCCCAGCTCTTCTCGATCTACCTGCTGGTGCAGTACAAGTCGCAGTCGCTCATCGAGCATGTGCGGCAGAACTGGACGCTCTCGTCGGTCATAAAGGAACATTTCATCGCGGTCGTTCCTCCGCAGATGCGGATGGGGCCCGAGTGGTTCCAGGGGACTGCGGATGCGGTCTTCCAGAACATCAACCTCATCCGGGACCATAACCCGGAGCTGGTGGTCGTCTTCGGGGCGGATCACATCTACCGGATGGACATACGCCAGATGATCGACTTCCACCTCGAAAGAGACGCCCTCGTCACCGTGGCGGCCCGGCCGGTGCCGCTCGATCAGGCCTCCTCCTTCGGCATCATCAAGGCGGACGCCGACCGCCGTATCACCGGCTTCGAGGAAAAGCCGAAGAGCCCGTCGCCGATGCCCGGCGACCCCGGCAGGGCGTACGCCTCGATGGGCAATTATATCTTCCGCAAGGACGTGCTCGTGGAAGCCCTCGGCAAGGCGCAGAAGAAGCGGCAGCACGACTTCGGCGCCCATGTGATCCCCGACCTGGTCGAGACCGGAAAGGTCTTTGCCTACGACTTCGGCACCAATGTCATCCCGGGGAGCATGCCCTACGAGGAGAAGGGCTACTGGCGCGATGTGGGGACCATCGCCGCCTACTTCGACGCGCACATGGATATGCTGGGCAGCACGCCGCCCTTCGAGCTGAGCAACGAGTTCTGGCCCATTCATCCCTCCACGTACGAGGGGCCTGCAGCCAAGATACTCCGCGGCGATATCACGAACAGCATGATCGGCGAGGGCGCCGTCGTCCACAACGCCTCGATCCGGAACTCCGTCATCAGGCGGGGCGTGATCGTCGAGGATGACGTCAGTGTCGAAGACTGCATCATCATGGACCACACCATCCTCCGGAAAGGGTGCAGGATCCGGAGGGCGATCGTGGACAAGAACAACATCATACCCGAGGGAGACCATGTGGGGTTCGATCCCGATAAGGACCGGTTCGGCTGCTATCTCGACGCCTCGGGGATCGCGATCATTCCCCGGGGAGCCAGGATGACCCGCGCGGCACGGGAGACGGATGTATAGCGGATGAAACAGAAGAAATCGGGTGCACTACCAGGAGGTGACTATATGAAACACCGGATAGCGGCAGCACTCATCATGGTGCTCCTCCCCCTCTCCTTTGCCGGGGCGCAGGAATTCAAGGATATCAGGGCCGAAGAGGTAAAGAAGCTCATCGACAGGAGGGCGAAGATGGTGATCGTCGATGCGCGGACCAGGCAGGAATATTACGAAGGGCATCTGCCGACAGCGATCAATGTTCCGCCCGAGTACAGCTACTCCATAAACCAGTTTCTCCCCAAGGACAAGGATACGCTCCTCATATTCTATTGCCGCGGTATCGGCTGAACGCTGAGCACCAATGCAGCGGTCGCTGCAAAGAGATACGGCTACAGGAATATCAAGACCTTTCACGGCGGCTATCCCGAGTGGATAGCGAAAGGATATAAGGTAAAGAAGTAAGAAGTAAGAAGTAAGAAGTAAGAAGTAAGAAGTAAGAAGTAAGAAGTAAGAAGAAGGGGGAGCTTAGGGGAGTTCTTTTATTCTGGCTCCCCGAAGCGGGTCTACGCGAAGGGTCGCTCCGACTGGCTCCTGAATTCTGAATTCTTCTTTTCCTCTATCGAGAAGAGCGGTTCCTCGATCGACTGGCCTTTGCATACCGGGCATCTCCCCGGCTTGGTGAGCCGCTCGCGCTTCCTGAAGACGAACCCGCACTTCTTGCATGCTGCGGGAACCACGACGAGCTGGCGATGCTTCTGCAGCGCCGACTTCTCGATGTGCGTGAGGTGGTCGTAGACCGCCTTTTCCGGGATGCCGACGTCTGCCGATATCTCCTTTGCCGAGAGCGTCCGGTCCCTGAGCAGCTCCATAATCGCCCGGCGAACCGTCTCGTGCCGCTCCGGGGGGATGGCAGGCGCTTTGGGTCTCTTCTTCATCTCGCCACCACCTCTTGTGCCACGTCTTATGCCACCTCTTATGGATAGTATACCCCACCGCCAGACGGAGCGGTTATGGCCGGCAGCGGAGCGGTTATGGAATGTTCGGCGCGGTTTATCTATACTTGGAGTAGATACCCTTCATTACACCGTATCCGAAGGAGGAGTCCCCTATGAGGAAACTCTTGTGGGCAGGCGGCATTATACTCGGGGTGTTCCTGGTCGCGGTGCTCGTGCTGACCGTCGTGGTCAGGAGCTACCTGCAGAGCGACCGGCTCAAGGCGCTGATCATTCCGCGGATCGAAGCCCTTACCGGAAGGCAGGTGACTATCGATGACATCGATGTCTCCCTCTTCAAGGGAATCGTCATTAAAGGGTTCCATCTCAAACAGGCCGATGGCGCCGGTGATTTTCTGAGGACTGACGAGTTCATCCTCGACTACAGCCTGCCTCCTCTCCTGAACCGGCAGCTCGTCATCACCAGAGTCGAGATCGCCGGGCCCTATATCCTCGTACGCCGGGAGCGGGACGGCCGCTACAATTTCAGCGACATGATCGAGAGGACAAAGCGGGGTGAGGCTGAAAAGCCGGCAGCAGGAGAGGAGCCGCACGAGCTTCCTCTCTCGATCACGACCGACCGGATATCCCTGAGCAATGCGCGGCTCGAGTTTGTCGACGCCCTGAACAAGCTCCCGCGCGTAGACGCGCTCATATCCGACGGGAGGCTCATGGCGTCCGTGGGCAGATCGCTTGCCGCTATGGACATCACCGGCTATCTCACCCTCGAGAGCATGAAGGCGGTTATGGACGGAATCGGGACGAACACCTCCGGCAGGATCGATATAAGGAGCACGAGCATCGATCTTTCGCTCGCAACGATGATAGGGAAGGATACGGTCCGTACCACCGGGACCATTACCGGCACTCCTTCCGCTCCGGTGGTACGGCTCGACCTCTCTTCAAAGGAGCTCGATCTCGAAAGGCTCCTTGCCCTGAGCAGCGGCAGGAAGAGCGGCCATGGCAGGGCCGGCGCTGGAGGCGCCTCGAAGCAGGATGGCGGAGACCGCGGCGTATCGATGGAAAGGAGCGGTTTCGCCGGACAGGAAGCTCCCCCTATCGTGCTGGTTGCCGATAAACGCGGGGCTGCTGCATCCGGCGGAGCGCCGCTGGTTACCGCATCGGGTACGGTCACGATCGGGACTGCGCATTACAAGGAATACGTTATCAGGGACTTCAGCCTCGGGTACCGTTACGAGAGGGGCGTTGTGAGATTGGAGCCTATCGCCATGCGACTTTCCGGAGGCGCACAGGTAGCGGTCGAGGGTACGGCTGCTGCCGAGATGCTCTTCAGGCTCGCCGAGGGCGATGCTGCCGCTGCCGTGAAGCGGACCCTCTCGGGCAAGGGGACGGCCCGGTTCAGCCCTATCGCAATACAGCAGTCCCCGATAACCGATGCGGTGGCAGTGCTCACCGGCATCGAGGCCCTCAGGAGCCCTCGCTTCGACAGCTCGCGGTTCACCTTCACGATAGGGAACCAGAGGGTCCTGCTCGAGGGGACCATGGACTCGCCGCAGATAAAGGTGGTCCCTTCCGGAACGGTCGGCTTCGATAAACGGCTCGACATGGTCGCCGACCTGCGCCTCTCGCCCGAGCTCACGGCCAGCCTTTCCCGCGCCGGCAGGATTACGGGGTTCCTGAAAGACGCGTCAGGATGGAGTACGGTGCCGCTCAGGATTACCGGGACGACGGAGAAGCCGTCGGTCGGCCTGAACACGGCAGCGGTTCAGCGGCAGATCCAGAAAGGGATACAGAGCGAGCTGCAGCGGCGCCTGATGGAAAAGCTCGCTCCCCGGGACAAGGGGCAGGCCCCGCAGGATAAGGAGCAGGTACCGCAAAAGGGACCGCGGCCCGAGGACCTGTTGAGGGATCTGTTCGGAAAATGAGAAAGGCGGCGCTTACTTGACGCACACCCTGTTTCTGCCGCTCCGCTTGGCTTCGTAGAGGGCGTCGTCAGCCCGCTTGCTCAGGGTATCGATATCGTCGTCCTCGCGGTACTCGGAAACCCCGAAGCTGCAGGTGATCGCGCCTGCGGCGCCGAAGCGGCGGCGCTCTATTTCTCCCCTGATCTTTTCAGCCAGAGCTTCCGCGCCTGCGGCGCCGGTCTCTGTCGCGAGAATGACGAACTCTTCACCGCCCCAGCGCGCTACCACGTCGGTCGTTCTGAGGTGCTCCTTTACGGTCTTTGCCAGCTCGACGAGGACCGTGTCTCCCACGAGATGCCCGTAGAGGTCGTTGATCTTCTTGAAATGGTCGATATCGAACATGATGATCGAGAGCGGGGCCTTGTAGCGCCGGGTACGCTGCACCTCCAGCTTCAGCAGCTCATTGAACTTCATGCGGTTGTAAATCTGGGTGAGCGTATCCGTCTCCGAGAGGCGCTCGAGCTCGATAGTCGTCTCCCTGACAGTCCCGAGCAGGTCGTTGAAGGCGCTCGAGATCACCCCGATCTCGTCGCCGGAGTGCACCTCCACCCGCTTGCTGAAGTCGCGCGTTGTTATGATCTCGGTCATGCTCGACTGAAGGCGCTCCAGCCTGCCGACGATGGTCCTGCAGACCACGATGCTCAACGCAGAGACGAGGGCCAGGGCTCCTATCATGAGCATGAGATTGGCGGTAATCTTTCTGCCTGTTGTCTCGAGGTCGCGCAGCGTATGCTGCTTGATGAACTGTATGCTGTACTCCTCCACCTCCTTCAGGATATTTATGGAGGCGGTCGCCGACTCGAACCAGAAGGCGGGATCGGGAACAGGGGCCTTCTCGCCGCTCCGCCCCGCGATCCTGCCGACCGTCTCGAGCGTGGCCTCCACCGCCGGTCCTTTGAAGCGATGGTTGTAAAAGGCGCCGATGTCTTCCGTCGTCTCCTGGAGAAAGTTTCTCGTGTTCCTCTCATAAGCCCGTTTGAGCGTCACGAGCTTCTCGATGCGGGGACTCTCGAGAGCGCCCGCGCTCAAGGCGACGCCCAGGGCTGCCCGCATCTGGCCGAGATACTCCTTTGCGTAGAGCAGGTGGGAGTGGGCGAAGAGGATATTTTTTATTTCGTGCGGCTGGGCCGACCGCACGATCCCGTTGATCTCGTCGAGGAGCTCGAAGATAAGGGAGGTGTAAAAATCCTCCACCTCGAAAGTGGTCGCCTCCCGCGACCTCACCTGCTCGCGCTCGGCAGAGAGGCCGCTGAAGAGCGACATGAGGCTAAGGTCCTCGCGAGCTCCTTTCAGAAATACCCCGAGCTCTTCGATCCTCTTGTCGCTCTCGCTCTCCTGGGCAGTGAGCTGTGCGGCAACGTCCTTGCTCCTGCTCGCCAGGGAATAGGTACTCAGGCCCCGCTCTTTCTGGAGCTCATGAACAATAGCGGAGAGCCTCTCCGCTTCGGTGACCTTCGCATGGACCTCTTTCAGGTGCGAGCGGGCGTGGAGGCCCTCCCTGATCCCCTGCTGCAGAAAGAACAGCAAGGCAATAAAGGGCATGACGCCGAGCAGCATTATTTTGGTCCTGATCTTCACATTTTCCTCTCCGCCGTACCGTGCGTATCCTGAATCATTCTACCATATGAAGACCGCCGGGCCGGGAGGTCGGATGGGCGGATGGCGGTGAGGGGTGCGGCGGTTATCGGCTATTCATCGGTGTCCCGGAGGAGCATCGCTTCTTTGAAGCGGCGCAGACGGCGCCGGTCAGTTTCCCCTTGTCGCAGAACCCGCGGCTCAGGCGGTGAGGTCTTCGACCGCGTTCTCGGCTTCCGAATTCGCCCCTACGGCATAGTAGAGGTAGCCGAGGGCGATAAGGAAGGAGAAGAGCGACTTGTAGGGAAAGGAGATATCGAGTACGACATGCGCGATCTGGAGCAGCACGGCCGGCGTGAACGAGACCGCAGCGAGGCGGACGAGGGTCCTGAAATCGAGAGTGACCCCGAAGAGCCGCGCAAAGAGGGCGCCGATGGAGGCGGCGAAGAAGGTCTGGAAGAGGTGGAAGAGAAAAGAGAAGAAGAGCGCAAAGGGGAACAGCATGAGCGGGAGCCAGGCCTTGAGCCACTCGATCCACTGGTAGACGGTCCTCTTATCGACAACGAGCTCGTCGATACCGGCGAGGTCGAAGGTGCGCGTCTCGGAGAGTCCGTTCCGCGCAATCAGGGCCGTCCGGGTCAGCAGAAGCACCGCCGGCGAGTTGCCGAGGGAGGAGGTGGTCCCCGTCGTATCGATAATCGCGAAGGGGGTCGTGCCGTCCCGCTGGTAAATGAAAAGAGGCGTCGTCTCCTTTGTCGAGGCCTGGCCGTTCGTAATGGTGATGGTCGGAACCTGCTCGACGTAGTGGGGAGCAGAGCCGGCGAGAAACGCCGAGAGGTCCTTCTGTATCTTCAGCGTCTCCGGAATCCAGAAGAGGGACAGGAGCAGCAGCAGATAGGCGACACCCCATCCCTTCCAGTTCCTCGCTACATCTCTATAGAGAGCGCGCGAGAAGAAGGAAAGGAAAAGCGGATGGATGATCGTATAGTTTCGCATAACGGATTATTATACCTTAAAATGCATGTTCCGGGTTCCGGATCAAAAAAGCTCCACGAGCCGGCGTTTGTTGTGTAAAGTCCGCGAAAGCCGTTACAATACGTGCTATGCTTTCGATCGGTACAGTGCATCTCCCCTCTCCGCTGATCCTTGCTCCCATGGCGGGAGTGAGCGACCTGCCCTTCAGGCTGGTTGCGCGGGAGCTCGGCTGCGGGTTCGCCTTTACCGAGATGATCAGCATGCGTTCCCTGGTCCAGGGAAACAGGAAGACCGGGGCCATGCTCGCGACCCGTGCCGGCGATCAGCCCCTCGGCGTGCAGCTCCTGGGCAGGGATGCCGAACTGGCGCCGCGGGCGCTCGAAGCGCTGCGAGACGGTAATTTTGCTCTTGTCGACATCAACGCGGCCTGCCCTGTCGGCAAAGTAGTCTCCCGGGGAGAGGGGGCGAGCCTAATGAAGGAGCCGGATGCGCTGTATAAACTGCTCAGGGCGGTGGTCCGCTATGCCGCGGCTCCGGTTACGGTCAAAATACGGGCAGGGTGGGACGACCGCTCGATCAATGCCCGTGAAGTCGCCCTCCGGGCGCAGGATGCGGGGATCAGCGGGCTGCTCATCCATGGGAGGACCAGGATGCAGGGGTACAGCGGTACGGTGAGCTATCGCGTCATCGCCGAAGTGAAAGAGGCGCTCTCGATACCGGTCATCGCGAGCGGCGATGCCCTTTCGCCGCAGCTGATCAAGAAGTTGTTCGACGAGACCGGCGCCGATGGCGTCGCCGTAGCCCGCGGGGCGCTCGGGAACCCCTGGATATTCCGGCAGGCGGCGCAGTTCCTCTGCGAGGGGACCCCTGCCCCGGAGCCGGCAGGGGACGAGCTTGCCGCGGTGATGCGCAGGCATCTTGAGCTATGCATCGCTCACTGCGGCGAGGGCGCCGGGACGATGGTATTCCGCAAACTCTTCGCCTGGTATATAAAGGGCCGTCCCCTGGTGAGGCAGCTCAAGCAAAAGGCCTTTCATGCGCAGTCGGCGGCTGAAATGCGCGCGCTCATCGACAGCTTTCTCGACCGGGGTGAAGGTGCGGAGCCGCACTTGCCGCTCTGTTCCCCGCGGCCGCTCGCTGCGTAAGGGCCTGTATCCGTGAAACGGCATGCAGCGCTCCTGCATGCCGCCGTTACGGAAGAGGGGAGAGGCGGGTTACAATACCCTTTTCTTCAGCCGCTCCGCGTAGTCGGTAGCCTGCCCGGCAAGGTCCTCGGCGAAGTGATGTATCTGACGCCTCGTTTTCTTGCCGGATTGCGGGGCGAGGAGGAGCGCAACTCCTGCCCCGACCGCGCCGCCCAGCAGGAACGAGAAGACCGCTACCATCGCCATAGTTCTCTCCATCTTTTCCATCGAGTCCTCCTTGAGGTGGATACGTCATGCCCTGTGCAGTGCCGTATGCGGATTCAGCAGGGCCCCGGACGGTTCCGGGCTTGCAGCAGTATAATTTTCGACAAGAAAGGAAAAGCCTTTAGCCGGCCCGGGCCGGCGCCGCGTGCGTGCCACAGCCGCACGGGCGCTACGGGTCCGAAGCGATGAGCTGCTCTATCCGCTCGGCGGGGAGGGCCTCGCTGAAAAGGTATCCCTGCAGCTCATCGCAGCAGCTCGAGTGCAGGAACGAGAACTGCTCTTCCGACTCGACGCCTTCAGCGACGACTTTGAGCCTGAGGCTGTGCGCCATGGCGATGATGGCGCTGATAATGATTTTGTAATCGGGGTCGACCATGAGGTCGGCGATAAATGACTTGTCGATCTTGAGCTTGTGGATCGGCAGTTTCTTGAGATAGCTCAGTGACGAGTACCCGGTGCCGAAGTCATCGATGGAGAAGTGGACCCCCCGGTCGCTCAGTGCAGCGAGCTTGGGAAGCGTATCCTCAACATTCTGCATGGCCGTGCTCTCGGTGATCTCGATGCCGAGGCGCGCGGGGTCGAGGGAGGTTTCCCTGAGCACGCCGTTGACGGTCTCGACGAAATCGGGCTGCTGGAACTGCCGTGCCGAGAGGTTCACCGTGAGCTTCAGGGGACGTCTGCCGGCGTTCTGCCACGCGCTGAACTGGGTGCAGGCGGTGCGAAGGACCCACTCGTCGAGGGAGAGGATGAGCCCCGTCTCCTCGGCGAGGGGGATGAACTGCACGGGGGAGAGGAGGCCCAGCTCCGGGTGCCTCCAGCGGACCAGGGCCTCGATGCCGGTGATCGACCTCGTCGTGAGATCGATCTGCGGCTGGTAGTAGAGGAGCAGCTCGCCCCGCTCGATGGTCTGGCGGAGACTGTTTTCTATGATGATCCTCCTGAATGCCTTGATGTTCATCCCCGGGTTGTAGAACTGGTAGTTGTTTCTCCCCTGCTCCTTCGCATGGTACATCGCGGTGTCGGCGTTCTGCATCAGCGCCTCGGCATCGAGGCCGTCGCCCGGGAAGATGCTGATGCCGATACTCGCCGTCATGCGGAGCTCGTGGCCGTCGAGCTGGTAGGGGTGCTTGAATGCCGCGAGTATCTTCTCCACGACCGCGATGACGTCGTGCTCATGGGATATTTGAGAGAGGAGGATCGTGTATTCGTCCCCTCCCATCCGGGCGACGGTATCGGCCTCGCGCACGCTCGTCCTCAGGCGGTAGGCGACCGCCTTCAGGAGCTTATCCCCGACGGTGTGGCCGAGCGAATCGTTGATCGTCTTGAACCGGTCGAGGTCGAGGAACATCACCGCCAGCCGCTGCCGGGAGCGGTGCGCCTGCGTCAGTGCGAGCGTGAGGTGGTCGATAAAGAGCATCCGGTTGGGAAGCCCGGTGAGCGCGTCGTGGTACGCCTGGCGCCTGATGGTCTCCTCCATCTGTTTCCGTTCGGTAATGTCCTGGGTCACCATGACGAACCCGCGCAGGGTGCCCTCGTTCTCCCTGAGCGGGGTGACGACGACGGTCGCCCAGAAGTGCGAGCCGTCCCTGCGCACCTGGACCCCTTCATCCATGCAGCGGCCCTCCTCTGCGGCTTTTCTCAAGATCGCGGCGGGCTTGCCGGTCCGGGCGTCCCCTTCGGAGTAGAAGAGGGAGATGCTCTTGCCGACGATCTCGTCAGACCGGTACCCGGTCACGCGCTCGGCGCCGCTGTTCCAGCTCGCCACGCGCCCCTCGGTATCGACCAGGTAGATGGCGTAGTCCTTGACCCCCTCGACGAGAAGGCGGAACCGCTCCTCGCTCTCGCGCAGCGCCTCTTCGGCCCGCTTGAGCTCGGTGACATCCTGCGCCGTGCCGAACATCCGCAGCGGAGCGCCATCAGCGCCCCGGATGACACTGCCCCTGCAATGCAAGATGCGGATGTCGCCGTCGGGCCGCACGGCACGATGATAGTAGTCCAGAGACTGGTTACTGGAGAGCGCCTCGCGGATCACATGGTCCACCTGCTCCCGATCTTCGGGATGGACGCGATCGAGAAAGGCCTCGTAGGAGGCGCCGAACTCCTGGGGGTCGAGGCCGAAGAGCCGGTAGAGCTCCTCCGACCAGGTGACCCTGTTCTCCCGTATGTCCCAATCCCAGCTGCCGAGCCGGGCGAGCTGCTGCGCCTCGATGAGCTGCTCCTCGCTCATCTTCTGCCTCAGGTGATCGAGCTGCGCGGTGAGGGTGCGTATGCGCTTGCGGCAGTGGACGAGCCGGCTCCGCTGAGCTTCCAGCTTCCGGGCGAGGGCATCGCGATCAGGGACGGTGCTCTTCGCCTCTCTCAGCGGACCGTTGTCCTTTCCGGGCAGGGCTGGATGCCCTCCGGATGCATGTGATCGCCTCATGCTTTGTCCCCCCTCTCCAAAGCAGCGCGTCGCGGGGTGCCCTGCAGCCGCAGAATGCGCTCTATGTTTTTTAGGAAATTCTCCAATGTAAATTCTATCACGTATTGCGGCGGGTGTCATTATCTATAACCGTTCCGTTAAGAGCGCATGCCGAGGGGATGCAGCGGTGTCCTCCTTCTTGACAATGCATACAGACCTGCTACGCTTATGATATAAGCGGGAGAGTATGATGCTGCAAGAGGGAGGTGAAGCGTATGGCTCTTTCGATGTCGAAGATATCAGGCTGCGACGTAACGGATTGCTCCTATAACATGGACAAGCAATGCCGCACCATGGCCATAACGGTCGGCGACAGTTCCTGCGCCATGTGTGATACCTATACGAAGATGAGTCAGAAGGGAGGCTCCCCGGACATCATCGGGGGCGTCGGCGCCTGCAAGGAGAGCGACTGCAAGTTCAACCAGTCGCTCGAGTGCAGTGCCGGCAGCATCCATGTCGGCCTCCACAGCGGACATGCAGACTGCACCACCTACACGAAGAGGTAACTCCGTACAACCCCGCCATAGCACGGTATCGGCACGATAACAGTACTATAACCATCCGTCATCTCTCCCGCTTACCTCGCTCCCTGCCGCACCGTGCCGGCTGAAGGTCCGGCCCCGGCCTTCCGTATGCCGCAGAATTTATATACAATATACCGATGACCTCATCGGGACTTCATCAGGACCTCATCGGCGGCAGCCGCGGGGGGGGGGGGCGGGGGGGCCCCGCGCCCCCCCCCCCCGACGAGCTCACCGTCGAGCGGCTCGCCGCCCGCGCGCACATGTCGCCGCGGACCTTCGCCCGGCGGTTCCGCGCGGTGACGGGCACGACGCCGTACGCCTGGGTGCTCCGCCAGCGCCTCCTCCTCGCGCAGCGGCTGCTCGAGGACCGCGGCGACCTCACCGTCGACGACGTCGCCGCGAGGTCCGGCTTCGGCGCGGCCGCCGCCCTGCGGCACCACTTCGCCCGCGAGCGCGGCACGTCGCCGCAGGCCTACCGGCGGGCCTTCCGCACGGGGGCCCTGGCCGGCTGAGCTGTCGTGACGACGGGACCTCTGGCCCTGCCCGGGCGCCGCCAGGGCTGGGACCTTGGCGGCGTGCCCACGGCGCGGCCGGGGTCTGACCTCGGGGAGCGCGGGCAGCATGGACCTGGACGACAACCGGAGGCCCG
>JBFMHE010000034.1 GCA_040752355.1 Nitrospirota bacterium
CAGCTCAAACGGTAAGGGGCGACTTGAGTGCTGTTAGGGCTGAGATACAGAGTCAGCTTGATGCCGATTATAATCACGGCAGACAGCTTTTGACTGAATTCTCGCGTACAGTGCAGGGGTTCCAGGCAGCAGACATGCTGAACTTCACTGCATTTGGGAATGCATTTGTAACCAGGAATGAAGAGCTTGCATGGGCGATTGACTCAGCAGGTAAAAAGATAGCCACAGGAACGGCTGGTAGCGATACCATATCAGGGGGCAGTCGTGCCGAGGCATTTGCCGGGGGGGAGGGCAACGATACGCTACGAGGCAGTGAGGGCGATGATGCGCTGTATGGAGGCAATGGAGACGACACGCTCGACGGTGGAATCGGAGCAGATGTGCTGCACGGGGGGAAGGGCAATGACCTGCTCAACGGTGGAGTAAACAATGACACCTACCGGTTTTGGTTGGGCGGCGGGGTGGACACCATCAATGACTATGACAATACAGTTGGCAACTCGGACACCGTGGAGTTCGGAGAAGGAATAATGAGTGCCGATGTAGAGCTGCTAAAGGAGGGCTCTGACCTGAGGATCAACATTCGGGGGACAACGGACTCGTTGATCATACAGAGCTGGTTCTCCGGGAACTCATACAAGATAGAGCAGTTCAAGTTTGCCGACGGCACCGTCTTGACAGTAACTGATCTTAACGCCATCGGCTACAAGGTATACGGCACCGCACTGAACGATATCCCTCTGCAGGGATCGAACGGAAGAGATGAAATGTACGGCTATGACGGTAATGATACGCTACGAGGCAATGAGGGCGATGATGTGCTGTATGGAGGCAATGGAGACGACACGCTTGACGGCGGATACGGCAATGATGTGCTGGATGGGGGAGCGGGCAATGACTCGCTGCAGAGCGGCTATGGCAATGATACCTACCGGTTCGCTCTGGGCAGCGGGACAGATACGATCAGCGATTATGATACAACCGTAGGCAATGCGGATACAGTAGAGTTCAGGCAGGGGATCACCCGGAGTGACCTTGAGATGATAAAAGAGGGCAACGATCTCCGGATAGCGGTCAAGGGGAGCATGGATACCCTGATCCTTCAGAACTGGTTCCTGGGGCCTGCGTATCGAGTTGAGGAGTTCAGGTTTGCCGATGGGACGGTGGTCAGCGCCGGAGATCTGGGTATAAGTATTCCGTTTGTAATCAGAGGGACGGCAGGCAATGACAATATGAGCGGAACGATCTGGCGGGACGAGCTTTATGGAAAGGAGGGCAATGATGTGTTGTGGGCCCTTAGCGGCGACGATGTGCTGGATGGGGGAGCGGGCAACGACCTGCTCTATGGCGATAAAGGCAATGATACATACCGATTTGGTCTGGGCGGCGGGGTGGATACCATCAACGACTATGATAATACGATGGGCAACTCGGATACCGTGGAGTTTGGAGAGGGTGTAAGCAGCGCAGATGTGGAGTTTGCGAAAGAAGGGATGGACCTTCGGATCACCATCAAGGGGACGGCAGATGCACTGAAAGTCGCCAACTGGTTCAGTAACGACGGCCGCAGTTACTATATAGAGAGATTTGTTTTTCATGATGGC
The DNA here is from genome assembly GCA_040752355.1 of Nitrospirota bacterium. Taxonomy (NCBI): domain Bacteria; kingdom Pseudomonadati; phylum Nitrospirota; species Nitrospirota bacterium. The sequence continues at coordinate 1,605 of JBFMHE010000034.1, forward strand.
ACCGCGATCAGTGCCGGAGACCTGGGGACGAGTATCCCGTTTATGATCAGGGGGACAACGACCGCTGATACCTTAGTAGGCACTAATCTGAGGGATGAGCTCTATGGCGGAGAGGGAAACGATACGTTAAAAGGGGGAGGCGGAGCAGATGTGCTTGATGGCGGAATAGGTAATGATTCCCTTCTGGGCGGTGCCGGCAACGATATATACCGGTTCAATCTGGGCTATGGTATGGACACCATTAGCGAGTATGATACTGCGGCAGGCAACATCGATACTGTCGAGTTCGGGTCTGGCATAGTTCAGAGCGATCTGGAACTGTTCAAAGAGGGTGATAGCCTAAGAATCAATATTAAGGGTACGACTGACTCTCTCGTTATTCAGTATTGGTTCGTGAGTGATGGCTACAAAGTGGAGCAATTCAAGTTCGCCGATGGGTCAGTGCTGACGCCTGCAGGACTTGATGCGATAGGGTATAAAGTCTACGGGACTGCAGGGAACGATACCAGCCTTCAGGGATCAAACGCGAATGATGAGATGTTGGGGTATGCAGGAAATGATTATATTTATGGCAATCAGGGCAACGACGTGCTTGATGGAGGTGCGGGCGTTGACTACCTGAACGGCGGACAGGGTAATGATATCTTGAATGGCGGCGCAGATAACGATACTCTCTATGGTGAAAGCGGCAGTGATATTCTGGATGGAGGGACAGGTAATGACTATCTGTCCGGAAGCTTGGGAAATGATACTTACAAATTTGCTCTGGGCAGCGGGATCGATACTATTTATGATTACGATACTACTGTGGGCAATACAGATACTGTGGCCATCAGCGCCAATCCGCTCGATTTGATTTTTGCCAGAAACGGCAGTAACCTCGACATCACGATCAATAGTACTACCGATCGCATTACAGTCCAGAACTGGTATTCAACGACGGGCTATCAGACCGAGGTGTTCCATACAGCCGATGGTGACAATTTGTTGAACACCCAGGTCGATCAGCTCATCCAGGCAATGGCAACCTTCTGCACGAATAACGGCATAAGCAGCTGGAGCCAGGCAATACAGGACAGGCCGCAGGACGTGCAGCAGGTGCTCGCCCAGTACTGGACGCCGCAGATGCCCTAAGTGCAGTCCCCTCACTCCTCCAGCCCGTGCTTCTTGAGCTTTCTCCAGAGCGACACGCGATCGATGCCGAGGATCTGTGCGGCCAGCGTTTTGTTGCCGCCGACTTCGTTGAGCACCCACTGGATGTAGGCGACCTCCTGGTCCTCGAGGGAGGGGATCTTGCCGTCCTTTTTTCTGAAGGTCTTTATGCTCAGCTCCCGGAGGTCTTCGGGGAGATGGGCGAGCTCTATGGTCGTGCCCTGGGCGAGCGCGACGCCGCGCTCGATGATGTTCTCGAGCTCACGGACATTGCCGGGAAAGTCATAGCTCATAAGGAACGAGATGACCTCGGGCGAGATCTCGGCGACGGCCTTGTTCATCAGGGCCGCGTACTTGCCCAGGAAGTAGTGGCTCAGCAGCGGGATGTCGTCGCGCCGCTCGGAAAGGGGAGGGATGCGGAGCGAGACGACATTCAGCCTGAAGTAGAGGTCCTGCCGGAACGCGCCGCTCTTCATCGCGTCGTGGATATCCCGGTTCGTCGCGGCTATGAAGCGCACATCGACCCTGTGCGGCGATGTGGCCCCGATGCGGAGGACCTCTTTCTCCTGCAGGGCGCGCAGGAGCTTCACCTGCATGGACGGCGGCATCTCGGTGATCTCGTCGAGGAAGAGCGTCCCGCCCGAGGCCATTTCGATGAGGCCCTTCTTCACGCCAGTGGCGCCGGTGAAGGCGCCCGGCTCATGGCCGAAGAGCTCGTTCGCGAGGAGCTCCTCGTTGAAGGACCCGCAGTTGACGGCGAGGAAGGGACCTTTCGCCCGCTTGCTGTGGTAATGGAGGTACTTTGCGAAGAGCTCCTTGCCGGTCCCGCTTTCGCCGGTGATGAGGACCGTGCAGTCGGTCGGCGCGATCTGCCGCGCCGTCTCGAGAAGCCGCTGCACGCCGGGGTCCTGGGTAATGATCTTTACCTTGCCCTGGTATGCGGCGAGGTGCTCCCGGAGCTGCCGGTTCTCCTGCTTGAGCCGCACCTTCTCTGCCGCCTCCCGCACGACCTTTCTCACCTCTTCGAGCTTGAAGGGCTTTGCTATGTAGTAAAAGGCGCCGTGCTTTATGGCGTCGATGGCGGACTTCAGCGTCGCGTAGCCGGTGATCATGATCACCTCGGTATCCGGGGAGAGCTCCCGGGAACGCTGCAGGATCTGCATCCCGTCCACCTTTTCCATGCGCAGGTCGGTGAGGACGACATCGAACCGCTGCTCCTCGAGGAGCTTGAGGGCGTTCTGCCCGCTCACGGTCCCGACCGTATCGTATCCCTCTTTCTTCATGACATGCTCGAGATTCCGGAGGGCTACCTTTTCATCATCGATGATAAGAACTTTAGCGTTGATCGCCATATGCACTCTTCCCCTCGCGTGTTTCCGCTCCGCCCTGCAGCTCTCGCGGCATGGGCAGCCGGATTATGAATGTCGTTCCCTTGCCGTCCTCGCTGTCGGCGGCAATGCAGCCGTCGTGCTCGTCGATGATCTCGTGAACGATGTAGAGGCCGAGGCCGGAGCCCTTCCCCACCTCCTTGGTCGTGAAGAAGGGATCGAATATCTTCGGGAGCGCCTCGCGCGGGATACCCACGCCCGTGTCCCTGATCTCGATATCGACGGTGTCTTCCTCGAGGGTGCACTTGCCGTGATACTTGAGATAGTTGTAAATTTCGGCGCCGGTATCCTCTGCCTTGTCTACCGCCCGCTGCTGCCGCGCCCTGACGGAGATGCCGCCCTCTCCGGGAACGGCCTCGATGGCGTTCCTGATCAGGTTGAGGAGGGCCTGCTGCATCCGCTGCTTGTCGGCGAAGATGACGAGGTCGTCCGGTATATCGAGAGTCACCCCCACTCTGGTCGGGACCTGCCCCTTGATGAACCGTATGGTCTCTTCGAAGAGCTTCTTCAGCGGCAGGCGCTCTTTCTTGAACTCCCTGTCCCGCGAGAAGTCCAGAAGGGAGCGGACGATGTTGCGTGCACGGTCGGTCTGCTCGTCGATCTGGGAAAGGAGCTCTTTCTTGTACGCGAGGTCGTCCTCCCCGATCTCTTCGGTCAGGATCTGGCAGGAGGTAGAGATGTTCGAGAGCGGGTTGTTGAGCTCGTGGGCGACCCCCGAGAGCAGCGTGCCCAGCGAGGCGAGCTTCTCGGACTGGAGCAGGTGGCGCTGCCTGAGCTCGAGCTCCTTCAGCATCTTGTTGAAGGCGCGGGTGAGCGACACGATCTCCCGGTCCTTGGACTTGATCAGGATCGTCTCGAACTTGCCGTCGGCGATGCCCTCCATGCTGTCCTGGAGCTGTTTCAGGGGGCGCACTACTATTCTCGACAATACCTGGCCTATGGCGATGCCGACGAAGGCGAGCACGAGGATCGAAAAGACGAGGAGGCTCTGGGAGTTGTAGAGCAGCGCCTGGATGAGGCTCCGTTCGGTCTTTGCCAGGGACTCCGCTATGGTGATGATATCCTTTCCCGCTGTCCGTATGCGCCCCTCGAGAATCTCCGCTTCGGCGCCTGACTGCCTTCCCAACACCGCGTACTGTTCCATGAGCCGCTCGTAGAGGACGAGGCCGTCCCGCAGCCGTGCTATCTGGTGCTCGCTCGCCACGGTCGCGAAGGCCTTCGTATTGCCCTCGAGCAGCTTCCGGGCCGCGCTCACATAGGCGGTCGTCTCCCGGTAATCGGAGTCCTGGCCATAAAGAAAATAGTTCTTCTCGAAGCGCCTGATCTCGAGCGCGGTATTGAAGAACTCCGTCACCGCTTCGCCGGACATGATCTTCTTCTCGATGAACCGCAGCTCCATGAAGGTAAAGAGCGAGAGACCGATGATGGCGCCGACGATGGCGTAGTAGCCGAAGGTGATCTTCTTCCGGATGCTGGGCCGGTAGGGGAAGCGCGCGCTCATATCCCATTCTACCCGGCAGCTATTGCAAAAAGCAACAAAAACATGGCTCATCGGCGTGCGCTGCAACAGCGGGTCGCTCCCCCGACGGACCCGGCAGTCAGGGTGTCCGCTCCGGCCTCATTCTTCAGCAGCAGGTCTGCCCCGGCACGACCTGCGGCGTGGCCGGAAGTGTTTCATTATGCAACGGAACCGCCGCTACATGCAGCAGCGGAAAAACGCTGGAGTTACAGCGGGCTCCGCCAGTCGGACCCCCGCAGCGTTGCAATAAGAAACAAAAGGCCGTGCCCTGCCTCTCGGTGCGCGTGTAAGAAGGGGCTGCCGTTTCAATGCCTTGCAACGGTCTCCCTGCCTGGCACGGAACCTGATAAAGGTCTCGGTACACCATCACGCAAAAGGAGGAACATCTGATGAGAGGATTCTTCAAGAGAGTGGAGGCAGCCATGATGGCCGTCGCCTTTGCAGAAGAGGGAGAGGCAGAGACGGCACGGCAGCTCCTGGAGCACGAGCCGCAGAGCAGGACCCGGCAGCCGGCGACGCGGTCCGAAAAGCAGCCGACCCTTGGAAAAGAGTTGTGGGCCGATTAGGCCGGCGCACAGGAGCGAGGAATACCGTTATGGGCAGATTCAAAAAGACCATGAGACAGTTCGAGGCGGCGATGACCGCGGCGTCCTTCGCAGAGGAGGGAGAGCTCGGCACGGCCCGGCAGATCCTGAAGGAAGAGGGGCGGGTGCTGCTCGCGCTGCGCGAGGGGCAGTCGGGCTCGAAGGCCTTCAGGTACGCGCTCAACACCTGCAAAAGGATCGGCGCAGGGCTCGACATCCTCTATGTCTCGGCGAGAAACGCTGTCGCCGGCGCCCTCGAGCCGTGGCTGTCGGAGCTGAAGGCCCAGGGCATCAGCTATCGCGTACTGCAGCGGGAGGGCTGCCTGGAGCAGGAGATCATCGACTACGCCGCAGCCAATAACGGCGTCCTGTTTGCGGTCGCCGAATCCTCCGAGGCCCTCGAGAGGGAGTGCGCGGGAAAGCGCAGCGGGCTTTCCGATGCGTGGAGCCGTCTCACCTGTCCCCTGGTCGTTGTCGCGGAGAATACTCAAGACTGACGTGAACGGCACCCTGCGGTGCCTAACTTCTTAAGGAGGCGCAGAATGGCTGGTCACAGTGCAAAGAGGAAACCCTACGGCGCGCTGCTCTTCATGGGCATCGTTTCGGCAGCGCTCTATGCCGTGCTGCTTGCGGAGCAGGACGCTATCAATCACTACTTCGGGAGAGGAGGCCTGTATGCGTTCCTTCCGGTCTGCACGGCTTTTGTCTTTTCCTTTGTCCACGGCTCCTTTACCGGCAACTTCTGGACGGTCCTCGGCATCGAGGCGGCAAAGAAGCGGGAGGTGAAGTAACATGCATGACATCGTCACTGCAGCATCCAATTTCATCAATCTCGATATCGTCACCATCGTCTATCTCTTCCTCGTCGGCTTCGTCGGCGGCCTGGTGAGCGGCTTCATCGGCTCGGGCGGCGCCTTCGTGCTCACTCCCGGCATGATGAGCATGGGCGTCCCGGGTCTCGTCGCGGTGGCGAGCAACATGTGCCATAAGTTTCCCAAGGCGCTGGTCGGTGCGCTCAAGCGGGCTAAATACGGCCAGGTGGACGTAAAGCTGGGCATCGTGCTCGGCATATCGGCCGAGGCGGGGGTCCTTTACGGCGCCCATCTCCAGGAAGGCATCAAGAAATCCTTCGGCGACGCAGGCTCGAATCTCTATGTCAGCGTAGCCTTTGTCGTGGTGCTCGCGGTAGTCGGGATCTTCGTGCTCCGCGACGCGTGGAAGACGTACAGATCGGGGAGCACGCATGAGGAAGAGAAGGTCACCAGGCTCGCCAAATGGGTGCAGTCCGTCACCATCCCGGGGACCATGGTCTACTTCAAATCGCTCAACGCACGGGTCTCCGTTCTCTTCACCATTCCCCTCGGCTTCGCCACGGGAATGCTTGCAGCGACGATCGCCGTCGGCGGCTTTGTCGGCGTGCCTTCGATGATCTATGTCCTCGGCGCGCCGAGTCTCATGGCTTCGGCAACCGAGCTCGTCATCGCCTTTGTCATGGGGCTGGGCGGCTCCTTCAAGTACGCCATGAGCGGCCTCGTCGACATCCGCCTCGCCATGATTATCCTCGGCGGCTCGCTGTTCGGCATCCAGCTCGGCGCGATCGGCACGACCTATGTCAAACCCTTCATGATCAAGGTCGTGATGGGGGTCATTATGGTGATCGTCCTCTTCAGCCGCGCCTTGATGGTGCCGGTGTATATGTCGCAGCTCGGCCTGATCGGCGCGATGAGCGAGACGACGGCAAAGGCATTGAAGAGCACCAGCTTCGCGATCATGATCTTCGCCCTTGCGCTGGGAGCCTTCATCGTCCTCCGCGCCATGTGGCAGGGACGCAAGGCAGAGCGCGCCCTGGCTGCAGAGCATGCGCTGGAACAGGGTAAGGCGTAGCCATGGCAGGCTGCAAGGAAGGGAGATGCAGGAAGATGCTGGTCGCGGTCGACGGCTCGGCATCGAGCATGCATGCGTTGCGGGAGTCGTTCAAGCTCGCCGCGAGCGAGAAGAGCTGGATCACCGTAACCTCGGTGGCGCCGCCGTATGACGGGGACCTCGACCTCACGGCGATCGGCAATGTGCAGCAGGCCATGCGGGCGCCGTGCGAGAAGGCGCTCGCAGAGGCAGCGGCGATCGCGAAGGAGGCCGGGGCCCTCATCAAGACGGTCTGCGAGGAGGGGGTGCCCCACGAGCGGATCGTCGATCTGGCGGAAGCGGAGAACTGCGACCTGATCGTCATGGGGCGCCGGGGCCTGAGCAGCGCCCAGCGGGCCTTTGTCGGGAGCGTGTCGGCCCGGGTCATCGGATACGGCCAGAAAGACGTTCTGCTCATTCCCCTCCCTGCAACGGTAAACTGGAAGACGATGCTCGTGGCGACCGACGGCTCACGGTTCAGCGGCGCTGCAGCCGAAAAGGCGATAGACTTTGCCGACGCCTACGGCGGCACGCTCAACGTGGTGTCGGCGGTCGATATCCCCGCTGAATTTTACGGGGAGGCGCCGCTGGCGGTGGATGAAATGATAAAAGAGGCGCGGTGGTATGTCGATGCGGTGCAGGAACAGGCCCGCGCCAGGGAGGTGAGCGCGGAGACCTTCGTGAGGGAGGGGGCAGCGCACCGGGTCATCACCGGCCTTGCGCAGGAGCACAACGCCGATATCATCGTCCTCGGCTCCCACGGCAAGACCGGCCTCAGGAGACTGCTCATGGGCAGTGTCACCGAAAAGGTCATCGGGCACGCTGCCTGCCCGGTGCTCGTCGTCCGCTCCTGACCCGTTCCGGAGAGGCTACACGCTGTGGATCAAGTAGAGCACCAGGAAAGCTCCTACCACCAGAACGGAGAGCGCCAGCAGCAGAGCGAGAATGCGTGATGGCCGGTAGGTGTTATCTTCAATCTGGCGTTCCACCTGTTTATACCTGACGAAGGCGAGCACTCCTATCGCAGCGCCGAGAGCGACGAGGACTATCCCGAAAAAAGAGGAGTACCCCTTGTGAGGAATTTCTTTCTGAATACCCAGGAGATACTCCAGTTGGCGTACGAAAAGGGCGAACTTCTCTACGACGAAGCCGAAGGCCATGATCGCGATGCTTGTTCGTATCCAGGCGAGGAACGTACGCTCGTTCGCCATATGCGCGCGACGGTTGCGGAGACCTCTCTTCTGCTCGTCTGCCAGCTCTTTCTTGTCCTGCATATCTAACTGTACCACGTTTCCCGGCAAGCGACGAGCCGACTCCATGCCTTTCATTTCGTTGGGAGATTTAAGAAGCATTCATACCCTGCATTTGTCAGGAGCAGGCGCGTGATTTATACTTGAGATAAGCGCCGGTGGCGCATGTACCCATAGTCGAGGCCGCTCTTGTCCAGAGGTATCGTTAAAACGCTTGCTGTCATCGCTATCCTCGTGAGTACGGGATGGGGGGCTGTTGCGGAAGCTGCCTGCCAGAAGACGTACCCTCTGTTTTTCATCGAGCGGAGCAAGAACAGGAATCGTGTCCACTATGACGCCTGCCTCACTGAGCGGAACGAGCTTTCGGAGTCCGGGCCGGTGATCGCCTATTGGGTTCTCGAAAACGGACAGCGCGGTGAGCTCAATATTATCGAGAGGAAGTACGCGTATGGCGTTTCTTCCTCTGCGAAGACCGGAAAAGAGAGCGCGTGGTTTACCCTCGCCGCCCTCAAGAACCGGAAGGTGAGCATCCGGAAAATCGGGGGCGCGTATAAAGCGATCATGGCGGTAAGGGGCCAGGAGGTAATCCTCGACCGGGTCTTCATAGCGTCGAGAGAGCGCAGGCTCAGGCAGCCGAAGGTGCTGTATGTCGACCTCTTCGGCCATGCGGTGAAAGGCAATGCTCCTGTAAAGGAGAGGATTGTCCCCCGGTGAGCGGTAAGGCCTGACGGTTCAGCGAGTGAGGGCCGCCGGCAGGCAATCCCGGCGTAAAAGGAACATTAACGCGGAGCAGCGCTGACCTCTACCGGAACCCCCGCCTGCTGTTTGAGAGCCTGCTCGACCCTGGCCCAGTCGACGCTCTTCAGCACGCTCTGCTCTTGCAGGACTCTCCGTGCCTCGGCCCTCATATCCTTTATCTTTCCGTAAATATCTCGGTGGACTTCCATGAAGACCCTTCCATCTCTCAAAACGGCGACTTTAACGGGCCGGTAGATCAGTTCTCCGGGCATGCCGGCACGGACGCTCCTGTAGAGCCGGCCCATATGCTCGGGCAGCACCCTGACGCACCCGTGGCTCATGAATGCGTAGATGGTCGACGGATCGGTCGTCTCGTGGATCACGATCCCGGGGATCGATGTCCTGACGGCATACCTCCCCAGCGGGCTCTTGGGCCCCGGAGGAAGGCTCTCTTTCACCACAGCGCCCTCCCGCCGCATCTCCTCCTGGATGGACTTGGGCACGAGCCAGGTAGGGCTGGTGCGCTTGCCCACGATCGTGAACCTGCCGGCAGGGGTCTCCCATCCCCTCTGACCGTTTCCCTTGGGCGCGCCGAGGCCGACGGGAATGGCCCTGTCGAGGGTGCCGCGGTCGAAAAGGTAGAGCATCCTGCCCGGGATATCGATGATGATCCCCCGCTGCACCGCCCTCGGGATGATCTTCCGCAGGGTGATGCGGAGCCGCTGGCCTGCTCTGAGCGGTGCGTCGGGATCGATGCGGTTCTCTTCGGCGATGCTTCTCCAATCGACGCCGAACCGGGCGCCGATGCTGCTGAGGGTATCTCGCGGAGCTGTCCGGTAGCTCGTCTTCTGCTCGAAGAGCAGACCGGCGGCAGCGAGGGAGGGGAACAGCACCCCGGTGACCAGCCCTGCAATCAAAAGGACGAGAAACGTACGATAGCGCAGTATCATGGTTATGCTCCTGCCGTGTAATGAGCTGTACAGCCCGCCTGCCCGATAGGGAAACTATACCAATGTACCTCTTTGCTGTCAATTGCAGGCGATGGATAACCGGGCAGTGTGCGACAAAGAAAGGACAGGGCGGGAAAGAAACAGAGGGCCCGGGATTCTCAAGAACCCCGGGCCCCGATGGTCAAGTTCCGCAACCGAGGGCATGGCCCTCTGCTTTTAGACTACCGTACTGCCCCGCAGCAAGTCAACGAGGCATACCGCTCGCCTTCCCTGATTCCTCCCCCTTTTCCCTTGCCGGACATGGTAAAATAGATGAGTTTATGATCGCCTCGTTACGCGGAAAGCTCATATCCAAGCGGCCCGACAACGTTATCGTCGACGTGAACGGCGTCGGGTACAGCGTGCAGGTCCCGCTGACGCTCCTGTCGGACCTTCCCGAAGAGCATGCCGAGGTCTTTCTCCATATTCATACCCATGTCCGCGAAGACGCCCTCCTGCTCTACGGGTTTCAGAACGAGGACGAAAAACGGATCTTCACGACGCTGATCGGCATATCGGGGGTGGGGCCGAAGACGGCGCTGAGCCTGCTCTCGACGATCCCGCCCGAGAAGTTCTACCATGCGATCAATACGGAGGATGTGGAGGTGCTCTGCAAGGTGCCCGGGCTCGGGAAGAAGACGGCGCACCGGCTGATCCTCGAGCTGCGGGAGAAGCTCCCCTCGATCAAGGAGAAGAAGAGCTCCGCCTACGAGGATACGCTCTCGGCGCTCGTGAATCTCGGGTATAAGAAGAGCGAGGCCCAGAATGCCCTCGACAAGGCGAACGGGAGCGGGCTGGCGGATATCGAGAGCCTGCTCAGGGAATCCTTAAAATACCTTACCAAAGAAAGCAAGTGAGACGTGCCCTATGAGAATAGAAGATAAAGGAGCCGGCCCCCTCTCTCCTGAAGCGGACCAGGAAGAGCTTACCTACGAGATAAACCTGCGGCCCCGCACCCTTGACGAGTTCGTGGGACAGCAGAAGATCAAGGAGAACCTCAAGGTCTTTATCGCTGCGGCGGGCATGCGGAAAGAGGCGCTCGATCACGCGCTCTTCTTCGGCCCCCCCGGCCTCGGGAAGACGACGCTCGCTACCATCATCGCCCATGAGCTCGGGGTGAATATAAAGACCACCTCGGGCCCGGTGCTCGAGCGGCCCGGCGACCTGGCGGCCATACTGACAAATCTCTCGGAAAGGGATATCCTTTTCATAGACGAGATCCACCGGCTGCCGAGGATCGTCGAAGAGGTGCTCTATCCCGCGATGGAGGATTACAACCTCGATATCATCATCGGCCAGGGGCCCAACGCCCGGACGCTGAAGCTGAACCTGCCCCGGTTCACGCTGGTTGGCGCAACCACGAGGACGGGGCTCCTCACCTCTCCGCTGAGAGACCGCTTCGGCGTCATCTGCAGGCTGGAGTTTTACAATCCCGAGGAGCTGAAGCTGATCGTGAGCCGCTCAGCCCAGCTGCTCGAAGTCGAGATAAAGGGCGACGCAGCGCAGGAGCTCGCCCGGAGGTCGCGCGGCACGCCCCGGATCGCCAACCGGCTCTTGAAGCGGGTGCGCGACTTCGCCCAGGTGAAGGCGGACGGGATCATCGATCTGACGGTGGCGAAAGAGGCGCTCGCAGCGCTCGACGTGGACAACCTCGGCCTCGACGAGGTGGACCGGAAACTGCTCCGCACCATCGTCGAGAAGTTCAACGGAGGACCGGCCGGCGTGGATGCCATAGCCGCCGCGATGCGCGAGGACCGGGAGACGATCGAGGATGTCTACGAGCCCTACCTGCTCCAGGAGGGGCTGCTCGAACGGACTTCGCGGGGACGGCTGGCGACCCGGCTCGCCTACGAGCATCTCGGAAAGAAGCTCCCGCAGGGATTGTTTTGAGACGCACTGCAAGAAGCGAAGCGCTGAGTCTCACATCGTTCAGGATTTAGGTATTCGGATTTCGGATTTGCCGTTATGAAGCTTCTCATGCATATATGCTGCGCTCCCTGCGCCGTCTATCCCCTGGCAACGCTGCGCCGGCGGGGGATCGCCGTGGAAGGCTTCTGGTTCAACCCCAACATCCATCCGTATACCGAATACCGGAACAGGCTCGATGCGCTCACCACGCTCCGGTCCCTCTGGAGTCTCGATATCACCTGCATCGATCGGTACGGTCTCGAAGAGTACCTGAGGAATGTGGTGGGCAAGGAGGAGCAGCGGTGCTCCTACTGCTATGCAGTGCGGCTCGAGGCGGCTGCGCGGCAGGCGAAGGAGCGGGGCGCCGACGCCTTCGGGACCTCCCTGCTCGTCAGCCCCTACCAGAAGTTCGATCTGATCACCGCTCTTGGCATGCAGCTCCAGGAACGCTATAATATACTGTTTTTCGGCGAGGACTTCCGCAAGGGATTCAGGGAGGGGAGGGCGACGGCGAAAGAGCTGGGCCTTTACCGCCAGCAGTACTGCGGCTGCATCTATTCCGAGTGGGAGCGGTATGGGAAAGGGCAGGCGTCGAGCGCCGGGCGCCACGTGCCGGGAGAGCCGGATGGTAAACGGGTAACGAGTAAGCCGGAGGCGGGGGACTGAGGTGGGCGAGTTGGGGTCGCTAGGCAAACTTCTGGTGCTTATAGGAATCGTGCTGGTGGTGATCGGCGGCCTCATCATGCTCTCGGGCAAGATCCCCTGGCTCGGCAGGCTGCCGGGAGATATCGTCATACAGCGGAAGAATTTCACCTTTTACTTTCCGCTCGCTACGAGCATCGTCATCAGTATTATTTTAACGCTTATTTTCTGGTTGATCGGGAGAAGATAAATGCTAAGAAATCAGGAGCCGGAAGTCGGAAGCCAGAGGGCAAGGCGCGCTATGCCGATGCCCGTCATGCTTTCTGTTGTTTTGTTCTGGCTTCTTGCTTCCGGCCCCTGGCTCCTGAGCGACGCTTTCGCAGCTGCCTCCATCAGGGTGCTGCTGGTCGATGCGAAGAGTCCGAAGATCCCCTTCAAGGACGAGAAGGTGGAGCAGCTCGGCACCTCTATGGGCGAGGTGGTACTGAACGGCACCAAATATACCGGCAAGCTCGAGGTCTGGAAGGGGACGGGCGGCATCTACATCATCAATGAAATACCGCTGGAGGAGTACATAAAAGGGGTCGTCGCCGCCGAGGTGGGCAACAAGTGGGATACGGAGGCCCTGAAGGCCCAGGCTGTCGTGGCGCGGACCTATGCGCTCTATCAAAAGGCGAACAACGGCACGGGCTCGCTTCCCTATGATATAACGTCATCGGTGCTCCACCAGGTCTTCAAGGGAACGGGTATCCCCGAGAATATCGCCAAGGCGGTGGAAGAGACGGAGGGAGAGATCCTGACCTACGAGGGCAAGCCGATCATCGCGTTCTACCACTCGACGAGCGGGGGCATGACCGAGGACCCCCTCGAGGTCTTCGGAAAGAGCTACCCCTACCTGAAGCCGGTCGAGACGAGCTGCGAGCTCTCGCCTTTTTTCATATGGGAAAAGAGGATCCCGGTGCCGGATGTCGAGAAGGCGATCAATATAAGCGGCATCAAGGATATCGTCATCGATTCCTATACGGACTCGAACCGCGTCAGGGATCTGCGGATCATCACGGAATCCGGCGAGCACACCATGCTCGGCAAGGAGTTCCGGAGGAGCCTCGGCTGGGACAGGCTGCCGAGCACGATGGTGACCAGCCTCCTCAGGAGCGGCAACCAATTCATCTTCGAGGGCAAGGGGTACGGGCACGGCGTGGGGATGTGCCAGTGGTCCGCCCTCGAAATGGCGCAGGCCGGCAAGGATTACGAGGAGATCCTCTGCGCGTTCTATCCCGGCACCTCCCTCGAAGTCTTCGAAAAGTAGCCCTGCAAGAAAGCAGTCGATGAAGACCGCCGATTTCGATTTCGTCCTGCCGAAGGAGCTCATCGCCCTCACCCCCGAGGAAAAGAGAGACCACTCCCGGCTGCTCGTGCTCCATAGGAACGGAGGCCGCGGTGCAGTGACCGAGCATAAGCGCTTTTTCGACATCATCAACTATCTCGGAAAGGGCGATATGCTCTTGCTCAATGACACCAAGGTCTTTCCCGCCCGCCTCATCGGCCGGAAGCCTTCGGGCGGCAGCGTCGATATGCTGCTGGTCAGGGAGACCCCGGAGAAAGGCGCCTGGGAGGTCCTCTGCAGGGGGGGGTACGAGGGCAGCGTAACGGTCTTCGACGGCGTGCGCGCGGAGCTGCGGTCTGAACGCGAAGGGCCTGACCGGGAGCAGCCTCCCCGCCGGTTGCTGAGGTTTTCCGGGTACGATCCGATGACCTTCATGGACCTGCTCTGGCGTTACGGCCATATGCCGCTGCCTCCCTATATACGGAGGGCTCCTGACGAGGAGGACAAGCGGCGGTACCAGACGGTCTACGCCGAGAGGGAGGGCTCGATAGCAGCGCCCACGGCAGGCCTCCACTTTACCGGGGAGCTGCTCGCGCGGCTTCGCGCCAGAGGGGTCATGGTGAGGGCCGTGACGCTCCATGTGGGACCGGGCACGTTCAAGCCGGTCAAGGCCGAGCTGCTGCAGGACCACTCCATGGACCCGGAATATTTCGAGATCGATCTCTCTCTCGTCTCCGAGATCGAGCGTGTCAAGAGCAGCGGCGGCCGGCTCGTGACGGTCGGGACAACGGCGACGAGGGCGATCGAGGGCCTCATGAGCGGCTGCTATGAAAGCAGGGACGGCAGCCATGCATCGCCTCGCGGCACGATGTGCGGCGTTACCGATATCTTCATTTACCCCGGATACACCTTCAGGGCGGTCGATGCCCTCGTCACCAATTTCCACCTGCCCCGCTCGACGCCGCTGATGCTCGTTTCGGCGTTTTCGAGCTTTGAAAACATTAAGAAAGCCTACGGGGAAGCCGTTGCCGGGGGTTATAGATTTTTCTCGTACGGTGATGCTATGCTAATTTTATGAGGGATAAAGGAACCGAACCATCCTCTATTCTCCTCCTGACCCGGAATACCGTAATAGTAGGGGCCCTGGCCTTGGCGATTATAAGCTTCGGACTGGGCTTTTTCTTCGGCTACAGGGGCGGTGAGGTCCCGGAAACGGGACAGCAGGCAGCGGAGGAGCGGCCTGCATCGCCAGCATCGCCAGCATCGAAGGTGAGCGTTCCCGACGGTGAGCGGAGAGTCATCGATGACTCTCCTGCGCCATCCGCGCCGGCAGCATCGGCCGGCCCGGCTTCGCCGGCTCCACTGGCCGCAGCCGCGCCAAAAGCAGCGGTCGTGCCCGGCCCCGGACCGTCAACGGGCCTCGCCTTTTCCGCCCAGGTAGAGCAGGATGCGCCCTCAGCCAGGGCTGCTGCGGCTGCGCCGCCGGGCAGGGAGGCGGGCGATGCGGCGGGCGCGGGCAGGTCGCAGGAAAAGCTTCCCGGGGTCATTCAGCCCAAAGTCGTCGTGGCCCCGCCGATTGTCGCTGCAAAGCCGGGAGCCGAGGCGCAGACGCCTGCAAGACCGCAGGATGCGGATAACCCGCAGAAGGCCCAGAAGACTCGGAAGGTGCAGAAGGCCGCAGCCCCGAAAAAGCAGTATACGATACAGGTGGGCGCCTTCCCGAACAGGACGGGCGCGGAGCAGCTGCAGCAGCGCCTGAAAGAGAGCGGTTATAAAGCGTACATCGTCGATGCCGATAAGGGAAGTGACTACTACAAGGTGCGGGTAGGGGCATTCAAGGGTAAAAAGGAAGCGGAGAGGGTTGCCGCAATGCTCCGGAAAAAGACAGCGATGCAGAACTTCATCACGACCGTCAAGCAGGGCAGATAAGGCCTCCCCTCGTGCTGGTACCGTTAACCATCTTTCCCCGTTGCACCGTTTGCCAATAGGGGTATAATTGATACAAATAAGGTAGAGAAGAAGAATGGAAGCAACGACAAAGACCATAGAGCTTGTCCTCGACGAGGAGCGGGAGTATCCCTTTCTTCACGGAGGACTTGATAAGGTGATGAAGATCATCGAGGACTCTCTCGGTGTCGCCGTGTCCGTGAGAGGCAATAAACTCTTGATTCAGGGAGAGGACGGCCGCGCCGACCAGGCCGAACGGCTGATCCAGGAGATCAGGGCGGTCAACCGGAGCGGCTATACGCTGAAGCCCGAAGACGTGAGCTACGCCATAAAGTCGCTTTCCGAGGGAGAAGAGCTCTCGGTGAAGGAGCTCTTTGCGACCAACATCCCGGTCTCGTCGAAGCGGCGGTTCATCATCCCGAAGACCGAGACCCAGCGGCGCTATATCGACGCCATAAAGCGGTACGATATCGTCTTCGGCATAGGGCCGGCGGGCACGGGAAAGACCTATCTCGCCATGGCCATGGCGATCAGCGCTTTTCTCACCAAACAGGTATCGCGGATCGTGCTCGTCAGGCCCGCGGTCGAGGCCGGCGAGAAGCTCGGCTTCCTGCCCGGCGACATCGCCGAGAAGGTGAGTCCCTACCTCAGGCCCCTGTACGATGCGCTCTTCGATATGATGGAGATCGAGAAGGCGACGAAGCTCATCGAGCGGGGGATCATCGAGATCGCCCCCCTCGCCTTCATGCGGGGGCGCACGCTCAACGACTCGTTCGTCATCCTCGACGAGGCACAGAATACGACGCCCGAACAGATGAAGATGTACCTGACCAGGCTCGGCTTCGGCTCGAAGACGGTCGTCACCGGCGACATTACGCAGATCGACCTGCCGCCGGACAGGACGTCGGGCCTGGTCGAGGCGATACGGATCCTTAGGGATGTGAATGACATAAAGATTGTCCATTTCTCCGAGCGCGACGTGGTGCGGCATCGGCTCGTCCAGGAGATTGTGAAGGCCTATGAGAGATACGAAAAACGGCAGCCCGGCCAAGAGCAGCCCGGCAAAAAAGAGTAAAAGCATCCGGGCGGCGATCAAGGAGTACCGGGAGCAGCACCTGAAGAACCTCTCCCGGGGGTATGTGCTGCTCTTCCTGAGCGTCATCGCCGCGCTCCTGATCCAGAGGAGCGTCGGGTTCGACTATTTCTCGGGGAACGTGCTGCTCGCCGCGGTGCTCCTCCTCATCTTCTACAAGGACATCAAGCGCTATAAGCCCGCGTATCTCAGCGACCAGAAGATGCTGATCCTGCTCGGGCTGCTCGTCACGGGAACGCTCCTCGTCAGCCGGACCTCCGCCTATATTCTTTCAGGGCTGCAGCGGGGGCTCGCTCTCCCGGGCGGCGACGCCTTTGTCTTCGGCGTTCCTATCGCCATGGGCGCCATGCTCGTCACGCTCATCTTCGATTTCCATACCGCCATGATCTTTTCCTTTGTCATCAGCCTGCTCTCGGGCGTATGGATCGACGACCCTCTCTTCACCGTGTATGCGTTCATCGGCAGCCTGACCGCCGCGTTCAGCGTCATCCGCTGCAAAAAGCGTTCGGCGCTCATAAAGGCGGGGCTCTATGTCAGCGCCGCCAACATCGTGACCGCTGCCATTATCCTGCTTTCGGGCGGACATCTCCTTTCCGCCGGTGCGCCGGCAGCCCTGCTCTTCGCTGCGCTGTCGGGCGTCGTTGTCGCGGCTATCGTCACCTTTGTGCTGCCCGCCATCGAGTACTTCTTCGGCGTCACGACGGACATCAGCCTTATCGAGCTGCTCGACATCGAGCAGCCGCTCATGCGCCAGCTCATGATAACGGCGCCGGGCACTTATCACCACAGCATCATCGTCGGCAATCTCGCCGAATCGGCGGCAGAGGCGGTCGGCGCCAATCCGCTGCTCGCGCGGGTGACGGCCTACTATCATGACATCGGCAAGGTCAAGATGCCTGAGTACTTCGTCGAGAACCAGGCGAACTCCCGCAACAAGCACGAGAAACTCACGCCGCACATGAGCAGCCTGATTCTCATCTCCCATGTCAAGGAGGGAGTCGAGCTCGCGAAGCAGTACAAGATGCCGAAGGCGGTCGGGGATATCATTCAGCAGCATCATGGCACGAGCCTGATCGCCTATTTCTACCAGAAGGCGCTCGAGCAGGCGCAGGACAGCCTGCCGCTGCAGGAGGATTACCGGTATCCGGGCCCGAAACCGCAGACCCGCGTGGCGGCCCTCGTCATGATGGCGGATGCCGTCGAAGCGGCATCGCGCTCCCTGACCGAGCCGACGCCGGCGCGCATCTCGGCGCTCGTCGAGAAGATCATCAACAATATCTTTCTCGACGGGCAGATCGACGAGTGCGAGCTGACGCTGAAAGATATCTCGGAGATAAAGCGGCGCTTCACCTATGTCCTGACGAGCATCTTCCACCGGAGGATCGCGTATCCCGAGCTCGATGTGAAGACCGCGCACAAGATGGAGAGGCCTCCTGAAGCGGGTACGGTGAAGCCCCCCGCCGACCGCGTCCCCGCGGCCCCGGCCTCAGAACGTACAGGCACACCACCCAACGGCAATGGAAATAGCGGTAAGGAACCAGCAAAAAACGGTAAGGATATCGCCGCAGAGGATCGCGAAGGTCCTCAGGAGCGCTCTCACCTCCCTGGCGCGTAGAGACCGGGGCCGGTTTCTGGACCGGCGGCTGCGCCGGTATGCCGGAAGGCCTGGCCGCCGCCCCCCGGCAGCGGTGGACCTCTCCTCTCTCGAGATCAGCGTGCTCATGGTGAATGACCCTGCGATGCGCAGGCTGAACCGTACCTATCGCGGCAAGGACAGGACGACCGACGTGCTCTCCTTTCCCCAGATGAGTTACGGCAATGAGCCGCAACCCTCAACGCTCCTCGGCGATATCGTCATCAGCCTCCCCCAGGCGCGGCGGCAGGCGCGGGAGTATGGCGTGTCCCTCTACGAAGAGGTTTCCCGCCTCCTGGTCCATGGCCTGCTGCACCTGCTGGGGTACGATCATGAGCAGAGCCGCTACCAGGCGCGAGTAATGAGCGCCCTCGAGGAAGAGCTCCTCCGCGAGGGGAGAGAGCACCGTTGATAATGAAATCGTGCATGCCGTGTAACCTCGAGCGGTAACCATCCGTTTATGCTCCTGAGAAAATGGATACAGAGCGCCAATAACGCTATCGAGGGGATCCTGCATGCCGCGCGGACCCAGCGCCACGTGCGCTACCATCTCTACTCCGCGTCGGCGATCCTCCTGGTCAGTTATATCCTCGGCCTCGAGCGCGTGGATTTCCTGATCATCTCCGTAGCGGTCATTCTCGTCCTGCTCGCCGAGATGCTCAATACCGCGGTTGAGTACGTGGTGGACATGATATCGCCCGACTACAGCGAAAAGGCGCGGATCGCCAAGGATGTCGCCGCGGGGGCGGTCCTGATCACCGCGTTCGGGGCGATGGTCATCGGGTACATCATCCTCTTCCCGTATATCAACGACGCCTTTCTCCGGGGCGTCCATATCGCCAAGCATTCGAAGCAGGAGATTACCGTCATCGCGGTGATCCTCGTACTGATCCTCGTCATCGTCCTGAAGTCCTATTTCGGCAAGGGACACCCCCTGCGCGGGGGTATGCCGAGCGGCCACTCGGCGATGGCCTTCGCCGTCTGGATGGCGATCACCTACAATACGGAGGACCTCATGGCCTCGCTCCTCTCCTTCGTCCTGGCCGCGCTCATCGCCCACAGCAGGGTATCCGACAAGGCGCACCAGGCCGTCGAGGTGGTGATCGGCGGGCTGCTCGGCGCGGGAATTACCCTCGTACTATTCCTCATCTTCTACTGAACAAGCGACGGAGGCAGAGTCTCTCCGCACACGCGATAGCTGCTAGTCGGCCGGAGGAGGAGAGGCGAGAGGACCGGCGGGGAAAGGAGCCGATTGGCTGCCGTTACCATCGAGGGACGGAGCAGTATGCGGCTCTCCTTCCCGGGGAGCGCTGATGACCTCCTCGTAGGCGGGAATGACGATGCCGCGGCGTACCATGATGGTGTAGATGACCCGGGAGCGGTTGGCGACGTAGCGGGACTCCCCTGTCGGGTTGTATCTCCTCGGGTTCGGCAGCACCGCCGCGAGATGCGCTGCCTCCTCGGGACCGAGGTCGGCAGCGCTCTTGCCGTAATAGTGGCGTGCCGCAGCCTCGATGCCGAAGATCCCCTCTCCCCATTCCGCGACATTGAGATAGAGCTCGAGGATCCTCTTCTTCGAGAGGTTCCGTTCGATGCGCCAGGTGAGGATCGCTTCCTTGATCTTCCTGACCGGATTCTTCGAGGGGGTGAGAAAGAGGTTTTTGGCGAGCTGCTGGCTTATGGTGCTGGCGCCGAATTTGAACTTCTTCGCTTTCAGGTCCTTTTCCACCGCCTTCTGGATGGCGTCGAAATCGAAGCCCTCATGTCTCCAGAACTTGTCGTCCTCGGCGATGAGCACGGCCTTTACCAGGTAGGGAGAGATGCGGGAGAGCGGGACCCACGTCTGCCGTATGCGGAGCCTCTTCCCCTCCTGCTGCCACTGCCGCTCGCGATACTCCATGAAGGATGTCTTCCGCACCGTGTCTTTTGCGAGCAGGGCGACGTTGGGAAAGAGAAAAGAGGAGGCGATGCTCAGCACCCCCGCTGCAACGGCAGCGGCGGCGATGATCAGCAGACGGCGTATCACTCGTTTCATGGTATGTCTGAATGCCTCTTCCCGGTGAGGTGGCGCTACGGGGGAATTGTAAAGGATACGGACGCGGTAAGGCAACGCCCTTGTACCGCGCTGTCAAGCCAAAATAGAAATGTCCTATTTTTACCAAAATAGAAATGTCCGGTTTTATGCAGCTGCTTTCTGAGGCCGTTTCCTCAACTTCTGGCGCTCAAACATTCTCTTGTTACTATCCCTCCAGG
>JBFMHE010000035.1 GCA_040752355.1 Nitrospirota bacterium
GCCCTGCCCTCCCGATGAAGTGCTTCAGGTTCTGCATGATGTGCTGCTCGATGTCGCGGTCGCCCCTCGGGAGGTAGTCGAGGAGCGCGAGCACGTTTGCGATCCGCTGGTAGAGGGCATCCAGCTCGCCGTGCTTGACCCGGTAGCGCCGGGCGGCCTGCGGTCCGGGAGGGCCTGCTGCAGCGCTCCCGGTGCGGAATTCGGCCCGTGAAAGCTCATAGGCGACGACGGCTACGGCATGAGAGAGGTTCAGCGAGGGGTGCTCCTTGTTCGAAGGGATGGTCAGGAGCAGGCCGCATTCATCGACCTCTCTGTTGTAGAGGCCGCGGTCCTCTCTGCCGAAGAGGAGCGCGACCGTGTGGCTCTTCGCCTCTTCGTAGAGCCGCTGCACGGCCTCGTCGAGCGGGAGGATCATGCCGCGCCGCCTGCCGGTCCGCCGCGCCACGGCGACCACGAGCGACGCATCCTTGATCGCATCGGCAAGGCCGGTGTGGCGCGGCGCCCGCTGCAGGACCTCTTCGGCATTATGGGCGAACCACTGCTCCTCTCCGGTGAGGGGCGCGGGGTTGACGAGGGCGAGGTTCTTGAACCCCATATTCTTGACCGCCCGTGCCGATGCGCCGATGTTGCCCGGCTCGCGGGGCTCGACGAGGACGAAGCGGACGTTGTCTTTCCATGCCGGCATGATGCCTCTAGTTTACACTACGGGGTCACAAAAAAAGGGTGAATGCCTCGTCAGCACTCACCCTTGGTTCGCGATCCCGCGATCCGAAGATATCTTAATAGCCGCCGGTTACCGCCTTCTTCTGCACCTTGTCGCCCTTGATCTCTACATCCTGGCCGACCTTGGCTTCCTTCGGGTTCTTCACCTCGACGGTGGTCTCCTTGCCGTCAGCGGTCTTGACCGTGACCTTGCTCCCCTCGACCTTGGTAACTTTGCCCTTTACATCAGCGGCAAACGCAAGTCCGACGACGCCGAGGGTAAATACGATAGCAACCAGCAAAACGAGAATGGATTTCAGCTTCATTCCTGTTCACCTCCTTTCTGCAATAGTATTGAAATACAGCAACAGATGTGCCATCGGAATAACTATCGATAATTGTACACTATTTCATTTTCACAGACAACATCTATTTACCATTCTGGGGAGCTCGCTCCTCATTCGAGGAAACGGCAGAGAGACGAGGGAGCTGATCGGCGGGCTCAGTCGAGGAGCTCTCTCAGGTGAAGGGCAAGCTCCGGATTGAGCTTTTCGAGCTCCTGGACCACCTCTTCACGGATATACGGAGGATAGGGTCTCAGCTTTTTCTCGGCTTTCCTGACGTCCAGAATACTGTAATCGATGAACGTACAGTCATCGGGGAAGTCCATTCACCTGGTACTGGAGCAGGATTCTTTCAGGTACTTCAGCCCTTTGGGAGTCTTCCTGTGCAGCTCGTTCGCGAGGGGCTTTACATAGAGGGCCAGCAGATGGCCCGTGAGCCTGAGGTCGTGTCTCCGCTCACGGCGGAGGTGCGGCGTATGCGCAGCCGTCTCCCCGCGGCCGAAGACAGACGAAAAAAAGGATGACGCCTTTCGGGCCAGCCTGCCGAGCACATGACGCACCCCGTTCCGCACGCGAGCATCCGCCCTATTGTTCGGAGAGGCAGTCTCCCTCTCTTCCCCGCTGCATCCCTGCCGGGGCGAACGCGTCATTGTATACCGAGCTCTTTGAGCCTTTTCCACAAGGTAACCCTGCTGATCCCGAGATGTTTCGCGGTCAGGGTCTTGTTACCCCTGAACTGGGCAAGAACCGAGCGTATCCTCTCGCCGTCGACGCTCTGCTCGCCCTCATCCGCCTTCCGTTCGTGGAAAACGTAATCGGGGAGGTCCGACACATTGACGGCATCGCCCTTGCAGGTGATCGCGCAGTGCTCGAGTGCGTTGATAAGCTGCCGCACATTGCCGGGCCAGGTATAGTTTTCGATGATATCCATTGCCGCGGGGTTGACGCGCCGGATAGTTTTGTTATTTATATAAGATATTTTTCTCAGGTAGTGAGCAACGATAATGGGGATATCTTCGACCCGCTCCCTGAGCGGCGGCACCTTGATGATAATGGAGTTCACCCGGTAGAGGAGGTCCTCCCTGAACTCATCATTGGAGGCGAGACCGTGCAGGTCCTTGTTGGTCGCCGAAATGAGCCGTATGTTCACCGGGACCGGCGTATGCTCTCCGACGCGCTCGACCACTTTCTCTTCGAGGACCCTCAGCAGCTTCACCTGCATGATCTTCGGCATGTCCCCTATCTCGTCGAGGAAGATGCTGCCGTTGTCCGCTGCCTCGAACCTTCCCGTCCTGTCGTTTATGGCGCCGGTAAAAGAGCCCTTCTTGTGGCCGAAGAGCTCGCTCTCGAGCAGATGGGCGTTCAGCGCACCGCAGTTCATCGCTATGAACGGCCCGTCCTTGCGCCTGCTGAGCTTGTGGATGGCGTGGGCGACGAGGTTCTTGCCGGAGCCGCTTTCGCCGGTTATCAAAACAGGGGCCTCGCTCATGGCTGCATTGCGTATCTGCTCGAAGAGCTTCTGCATCGGCGTGCTCTTCCCCAGAAGGCCCATGAACCAGTACTCTTCCCGCAGCTCCTGTTTCAGCTCTTCGAGCTCCAGTTCCTTTAAATAGAGCGAGGTGATATCGGTCATCGTTTCCACCGCCCCTACTATTTCGCCCGCCTCGTTCCTCAGGACGACGGCGTTCTTCAGCAGATACACCGCCCTTCCGTCGCCGGACCTTATCCGGCACCTCTTATTGCACACAGCTCCCTTGGTGAAAAGCCCGCAGCTCTTCTTCCGCCCCGACTCCGTCAGGACCACGCAGGTGTCGCTGTCGAGTATGATGCAGGGTTTCCCGGCGACCTCTTCCCTGCGATAGCCGGTTATCTCTTCAGCCGCCCTGTTGAAGAACAGGATATTCCCTTCGATATCGACCACCATAAGACCGTCTCTCATGGTCTCGAAGACCTCGTGCAAGAACTTCGGATCTTTCAGCAGCTCTTCTATCATGGCGAGAAGTGTTAAACTTGTTAATTTTTTGTTAACGTTAACGATTAATAGTTAACAAATTAACATCTTTATGTCAATAGAAAAATATGCAGAGTCACTCAAACCTTTGAATTATAATGATATTATAAAAATGATTCGGCAGGCATATGATTTGCAATATACGATGCAAAGCAGCAAGGGCATGACCCTTAAAAATTTTTGAACGGGAGGTAGCGATGAAAAAGGTCTTGATAGCAGTTGACGGCACCAATGACTCAAAGGCGATACTTTCGGTCTTCCGGAACCTGGTCCGGCCGCCCGAAAAGATCGTTCTGCTCCATGTGAACCAGCTGGAGGGCAATTCGATGATGATCGACATGCTCAGCGATTCCGAGGTTGAGACGCTGAAGGAGTCGGTAAAGGGCACGGAGCACCTCGACAAGCTGAACAGGAGAGCGGAGAGGATCCTTACGCATTACAAGAAAGAGCTCGAGCACGGCGGATTGATCAGCATCAAAACCGTCGTACGGGACGGACGTCCCGCGGACGAGATACTCTCCGTCGCCGAAGAAGAGGGTGCGGACCTTATTGTCGTAGGATGCAGCGGCAAGTCCCGGCTGCAGAAGCTCGTGACCGGCTGCGCATCAAGAGATATCGAGAAGAACGCGAAAGTGCCCGTACTGGTTGCGAAAGGCAACGGGTGCGGAGATCATGCGCATGTCTGGAGGGAATCGTATGCAGTTCAGTAGCATCCTATCAGTGCTGACCGCCATTGCCCTCGGCGGGGCGCTTGGATTCATACTGCAGAGAGGGCGCTTCTGCCTCAATTCGGCATTCAGAGATATCGTGTTTATCAAGGACTATACCCTCTTCAGGGCATACCTGTTGAGCCTGGTCATCGCCATCATAGGGACGAACCTTCTTGAAGACGCCGGTCTCCTCATGGCCTTCGACCCGGAGACCAGTGAATTCGTTACGGTAAGCCTCATGAGGCAGCGCTTCGTCCCCATAGCCAATATCATCGGCGGGTTCCTCTTCGGAATAGGGATCGTGCTTGCCGGCGGCTGCGCAAGCGGTATCGTCTACCGGCTCGGTGAGGGCCAGGTGGCCGCGCTCGTCGCGACTATCGGGTTCTTCTTCGGGGTGGTCATGACCCTGGAAGGCATGCTGAACCCCCTCTATGCGTACCTGAAGAGCTTCAGCATCGATGTCTCCGGCGTCGCCAATCCCGCCCTGTGGGACCTCTTCGGCGGCGGACCGCTCGCGAAATGGGGCACCATCGGTGTCCTGTCCGTCGCCATGCTCGCCTTTGTGTTAACGGGCAAACCTTTCCTGAAGAACAAGGCGAAAGGATATTCCTGGACGCTAACCGGCATCCTCATAGGCGTGCTGACCATCAGCGCCTGGTGGATATCGTCCTATTTCGGCGGGGTCCCGAGAGGGCTTGCGATCACCACGCCGATTCGCGAGCTCTTCAACGCCGTCCTGTACAAGAGCTCCCATTCGCCGTTCCCGGAGTTCAGCTTCCTGGGGATATTCACCGGCACCTGGGGCGTGTTCTTCATCTTCGCCGTGCCCCTCGGCGCGCTGGTGAGCTCGGTCGGCCTCAAGGAGTTCAAGTGGAAGATACCGACAGCGCAGGAGCTCCTCACCGTCTTTTTCGGGAGCATCCTCATGGGAATCGGCGCGGTGATTGCCGGCGGGTGCAATCTCGGCCACGGCGTTACCGGGTTCTCCACGCTGTCCGTATCGAGCATCGTCTCGATCATCGCTATCATCCTCGGCAACTGGACCATGGTGTACTTCAAGTTCATAAAGCCGATGAACGAATAAACGCGGACTGTTCCAGGGGGCCGCTCGCCATGCAGCGGCCCCCTTCCCTTCCCCCCGCCTCTTCGGCGCGCCCCCCCTTCCGGCAGCACAAATGATAAAAATACGTTTTACTTTTCTTGCCCGAGTATGCTAAAAATGTGAATATCCCGCAAACGGGTAAAATCCGTTCAGCAGAAGCTCTGGCTGGGCGGTATAGATATCCGTCCAACGAGGGGATAGTCTGCATTCAAAACCGGGGTCAGAAAGGGAGGCAGAAATGGCGAAAAAGATTGCTGTGCTGGTAAGGGACCGGCAGGGTGAAGCCCTCAGAATGTCGGTGGGCATTACGCTCATGGACGACGTCATCGACACCTACGTGCTGGACAGGAAGGTCGAAGACACGGAGGACAACACCCTGAACGTCGAGACCATGGGGGACATGGACATGAAGCTCTACACCAACACCAAGGAAAACGGGGGGATGGAGTATCTTTCCACCGAGGAGATCGCGCAGAAACTCCTCGAGTACGATCATATTATTCCTTATTGATCCGGCTTTATTACGTGAGCATCACCCAGTACATCAAGAACTAATAACCGAAGGGGGCCTGTATGAAAATTCTGTATCTCGTCAAGCACGATGCCGACGGAACATTGAAGAAGATCATGGACGAGCATAAAAAGGCGCATGACGTAACGGTTGTAGACATAAGAACGGACAAGGACTACAATCAGATCATCGACCTTATCGCCGGCAGCGACAAGGTCATCTCATGGTAACAGCGGCATACTAAACCTATCAGGGAGAATACAGATGAAACTCGGAATGCTGGTCAATACGAACAAGAATCTCGATGCCGTTGTAGGGCTGACGAAGGCCGCGCTTTCGAAGGGGCACGAAGTGGTGATCTTCACGATGGACGAAGGGACGAAGCTCTTCGGCAATCCCGCTTACACCGCCTTGTGCGGAATGAAGGGCGTATCGATGAGCTTCTGCGACCACAGCGCAAAGGGGCTGAACGCCCCGACCCAGGGGGTGCCCGCGGAGATAGTCTGCGGCAGCCAGTTCAACAACGCTGCCATGGACCACGAGTCCGATAAAGTGATCGTCCTTTAGCAGCGACGCACGACGACGGGGAGGAGGTGAGCCGGACAGCGGCGCCGTGATTGAGAAGGGGAACCATTCCGCCGGACGGATGGGGGCATACGGAAACCTTGGACAACGCAGAGGGGATGGAGGGACAATGATCAGAACTGGTTTGAGACTAGCACTTGCAGTAGCCGTGATGCTGTCACTGGTACCCGCTGCCTATGCAGCGGACGATATGGCGAAAAAGCTCAATGACGTGCTTTCGAAAGGGCCCGCCGAAAAATTCTGGCAGGTCAAGCCGGACGAAGTCAACGAATGGATAAAAGCAAAGAAGACCGATTTCCTGATCGTGGATGTCAGGCCCAACCCGGCTGAGTACGGCCAGGGGCACATCCCGGGCGCTATTCAGATCACGGTCCAGGACATCCTGAAGCCCGAGAGCCTCAAGAAGCTTCCGAAGGACAAGAAACTGATCCTCGTCTGCGTTACCGGGCAGACCCAGAACCTGCCGGTGGTAGCGCTGAGAGCGCTCGGCTACAACGCACTCACTATGCAGTTCGGATATGCCGCCTGGATCAAGGACTACCAGGGCGCCAAGCTGATGCAGCAGGCGATACAGAATGCCGCAGCAAAGAATTATCCGCTGCAGAAGTAGCGCGACGGCGACCGGCAGCAGCAGAAAAGGGGAGGGTCGTCCGACTCTCCCCTTTTCTGCGCCTCTCAGCAGCGCCCGCCCCCGCCGTCGCTGATGCGGCATGCACAAGAGAGCCGATCACTTCCTGTACGTCGCCCTCCTGGCGCTCTGCGCATTCCCCTCGCTCTTCCTCCTCAGGGCACTCGACGACAACAGGCTCACCAGTTGGCAGTGGGTGTTCCAGACAGCCGATGCGGGGACGGTCTATCTCGCCCTCGTCGCCGGGATCACCGCTTCCTACCTGGCGTCGGGGACATCCCTCTTTGAGCGCCGGCCGGCCGTCTCTCTCTTCATTCTCTCCTTCACTGCAGCAGCGCTCTTCTGGACAACGCCTGAAACCATCGTCGACGCCGCACGGTATTTCTCCCAGGCAAAGCACCTCGAAGTCTACGGGACGGCCTCGTTTCTCGAGGAATGGGGCAAGGGCATCATGGCATGGACCGATCTTCCTCTCGTCCCTTTCCTCTACGGCCTGATATTCACGTTGTTCGGGGAGTCACGGCTCTTCATACAGATAGGGACGACCGCGCTCTTCTCGCTGACGGTCGTGCTCACCTATCTGGTAGGGAGGGACCTCTGGGACAGGACGGTCGGCCTCTATGCAGGGCTTCTGCTTCTCGGCATACCCTACCTCTTCTCCCAGGTACCGCTCATGCTCGTCGATGTCCCCGTCATGTTCTTCCTTATGCTTTCGGTCTTCACCTTTATCAGGGCCCTGAGCCGGGGTGGAACGGGCCTGCTCCTCGCCTCGTCCATCACCATCTTCCTCGCCTTTTACACCAAGTACTCTCTCTGGATCATGCTCTCCCTGCTGCCGGTCATACTCCTGGTGCGCCTCGCAGCGGCCCCGTCATCCTCTGCCGCTCGCGGAGGAGAGGGGGCGGAAGCGCTCCCGCAGGTGCAGAGGGGGCTCGTGCTCCGGAGGGCCGTCCTCATCGCTTCATTCGCTCTCCTCATGATAGGAACCTTTTATTGCTATAAAATGGACGTTTTCTCCGGGCAGCTCCAGCTCCTGATGCAGTACCAGCGGCCCGGGCTGAAGCGGTGGGGAGAGAGCTTCGCATCGACGTTTCTCTTCCAGACGCATCCCTTCATCACCGCCGCCGCCCTGTACTCCATGTACGCCGCCTTCAAGAAGAAGGATGTCAGCTATATAATCGCATGCTGGCTGCTCCTGCTCGTCGTCGGCATGCAGATAAGGAGAATACGCTACCTCATCATGGCATTCCCCATGCTCGCGCTCATGGCGTCGTACGGCCTGCGGGAAATCAGGGAGCGACGCCTTGCACACTTCATCGTATGGTGCGCCGTCGCCTCTTCGCTCGTCGTCGCCGGATGCGCGTACCTCCCGTTCCTGCACCGGATGAGCGCCGCAAACCTGAAAGATGCGGGGGAATTCCTGGACACCCTTGAAGCGAGGGCTGTCGATGTCTACACGCTGCCCGTGCTGCATTCGCCCGTCAATACGACCGTTGCCGTGCCCCTGCTCGACCTGTTTACCGCCAAAAGCATCAGGCATCTGCATGAGCCGGGCGAGAGCGCGCCGCCCGGCGATGTCGCGACATCGCCCCTGCGCTTCACCTGGGAGTATGTCCCTCCTCCCTTCTATTCGGAAACGCCGGGAGGGTCTGAACGGCAGGAAAAGGCCGGCGCGGTCGTCGTGATAGGAGAGGAGCCGGGACAGCTGCTGCCCGACCGCATCAAGCGAAGGACAGGAGAGCATCGCAAGGTGAAGGCGTTCGAACGGACGGAAAACATATTCCAGCACAGGACGGTCGTCACCGTCTATTACGATTGATGCGCACGCGCCCCTGGCCGCACCGAAGCGGCCGCTCTTCAAGCAGCCGCAAAACAACGACATCCCGTGCGCTCCGGCTTGCCTGTTGACTTCATCTTGCTTCGTCTGTTATAAAAAACTACAGGTATCAGATTACTTAGTTATCAGCTTATCTCTGTATAAGCCGAGCTTATACAGAGAGCGCTGAGACCCCGCAGCACTGACGGCAGACAACGATCACAACAAAGGAGGAAGGGAGGTGGAGGCGCTACCGACGAGGGGGATCATCGTCGAAGAGTCTTGCGTGTAAACAACACAAAATTTTCGAACAGAAGGGGGCCACAAGCATGGGAGGAGTGGATGCGAACGTCATAAACGGAAAAAGTTTAGGTGCCGCGGACACAGTGGAAAGGAAGAACACGGTATGGGCATTCCTTATTACCGGGGCGCTTATCGTGACCAGCTTCTTGTATTATTCGGTGAACCCCTATTATATGTATGTGGTCGTCTATATCTGGTTCGGGTTCGCGTACGGGATGATGCTGCAGTACGGCAGGTTCTGCTTTGCTTCAGCCTCTCGAGACCTTTTTGCCGCCGGTGTCCCGAGGATGGCGGTCGGCATTCTGGTGGCGCTGATCTTCTTCAGCATTATCCAGGCAATCCTCGCCTCGACCAACATGAGTACGTTTCATCCTGCACCGTTCGGGGTCCATACGTTGATTGCAGGATTGATATTCGGTGTCGGAATGGTTCTCTCGGGGGGGTGCGCATCGGGCTCCCTCTATAAAATCGGCGAAGGCAACGGCACCTCGTTTCTCGCCGCCTTCTTCGGCCTCTGCATAGGCCAGGCGATATTCGTGGATGTGAAGTGGTTCAATTTCCTCCTGCCCCAGAAGTGGATCGATGCCGCAGCCGCAAAGGGGCTTCCCGCCGACAAGATGACGTCGTCCTTCGACACCTATCTCGCCGGCTACGTGTGGGATCAGCCCACGGTCCAGTTGTCCCATACGAAGGCCATAGCGGAAGCCTTCCCCGGCATATGGAAGTATTTCATCGGCGACGCGTTCATCAATGCGCTTCTGCCGGCAGTCGTGCTGCTCGTCGTAATCTACTTCTTCTATATCAGGAAGGCCTTTATCAAGAAGCGGAAAAAAGCTAAGGGCAGCACCGGGCTAAGCGACGAGCTGTCCGGCATCTGGAACATGATCACCGCATCGAAACGGACGACCCTGATGGGCGTGGTCATCGGCATCGTTGCAGGACTCCACATCTTCGTCATGAAAGGGATGCAGATCAAGTACGGTATCACCAACTTTGGTCAGCTCCTGACGAAGATGGGGCATACGGGCGATGTCGGCGCCAGGGGGACGGTCTTCGACCCTACGTACTGGTACATTACCAGCCAGGAGGGACAGTTCGGCGCATGGGTGCTCGAGAAGTTCGGATGGAACATGCGCGACAACATATTTTTCGGCATCAATAACGGCCTCCCGGAGCCC
This sequence comes from Nitrospirota bacterium, assembly GCA_040752355.1. NCBI lineage: Bacteria > Pseudomonadati > Nitrospirota > Nitrospirota bacterium. Next base: position 9,891 of record JBFMHE010000035.1, read on the forward strand.
TGGCGCAATCCCGCGCTCTGGATGTCGTTCGGCATCATCTTCGGCGCCATGGTGATGGCCCGCCTCAGCAATGAGTTCAAGTTCAAGCTTCCCAAGGGCGAGCTCATCGTCTGGGGACTGCTCGGGGGCATTCTGATGGGTATCGGGTCGCGTCCGGCCCTCGGCTGCAACATCGGCGCCTTCTTCATCAGAGTTGCAGGCGGCGACCCCAGCGGCTGGCTGTACGGCGTCGGCATGGTTGGCGGCGCCTTTGTCGGGGTCAAGTTCTTCAACTGGTGGTCCGAGAGGAAGATGGCGAAAGAAATGGAATCGTTTTAACGAGTGATAAAAAAAATAAAACAAGAAAAAAAGGAGGGAATTCGTCATGGCCATGAAATTCGAAAAAACAGGGGATAAAACGTATATGCTCGATGTGTGCGGGTATGTCTGTCCGCATCCGCAGATCTACTGCAAGAAATCGCTCGAGAAGATGGGCGAGGGCGAGATCGTCAACATGGTGCTCGACAATCCGTCATCCGTCGAGACCATCGCACAGATGTGCGACCAGGCGGGGCATGAAATACTGGAGCGGAAGACCGAGGGCGGCAAGATTTATCTCAAAATACAGAAGGGGTAAACGTCTCTTACGTTCACCAGTGAGGAGGGTCTATGAAGACACCGGCTATTGCGATAATCTGCATTGTTGTAGCGATTCTCGGCTTCCTGACTGTCTACAGCCAGCAGCATGACATGGCTGCCAACGTATCACAGGGGCATGGTGCAGCAGGCGGATACGGAGCAGCGCCTGCGGCAGGCGGGTACGGGGCAGCACCTGCAGCAGGCGGATACGGGGCAGCACCTGCAGCAGGCGGGTACGGAGCAGCACCTGCAGCAGGCGGGTACGGAGCACCGGCGCCTACAGCCGGCGGATATGGGGCACCGGCGGCGCCTGCGGCAGCGGGCGGCTATGGCAAATAGATACGGTTCAACGGAGATCAGGTGGCTGAATGGATAAGATATTGATTGCGGTAGACGATACGAAGGGCATAAAAAAGGCCTTTCCGCTGTGCGGCAATATATGTACCAAGATGAACCCTGAAAGTGTCGTGCTGGTGTATGTAGAAAAATTCGAAGGCAGGTCGCTCATCGACGAAATGCTCGGCGATGCAGAGCTGTCGACGCTGAAGGAGGCGCTCGAAGGGACGGAGTATCAGGAAGCGCTGGATAGAAAAGCGCAGGGCATCCTCGATTATTACCAGAAGGCCCTGGAGAAGAGAGGAGTAAACGGGATCAAGACGGTAGTAAGGAAGGGGCATCCCGCCGAGGAGATCCTCAAGACCGCGAAGAAAGAGAAGGTTGGTATGATCATCGTCGGCTCACGGGGCAGGAGGGCATCCCACCTCTTCATGGGGAGCGTCAGCAGAGAGGTTGCCAATAACGCCGATGTTCCCGTGCTTATCGTGAGGTAACGCGCAGTGCTCCATCAGCCCTGCATGCCCTGCAGGGCTGATGGAAGCGGTTTTATGCAGAGCACCTGCATTTCCCGAGCATCTCCTCCCCGACGGGCAATAACGGAACCAACAGAAAGAGCATAGTGGTTAACGGTAACTACCATAGCGTCGTACTGGGAGGAGGGCTCACCGGCCTTGCCGCCGGATACGTGCTTTCCGGAGCAGGGTGCGCAGTCGGGCTTTTCGAGCAGGACGACACGGTCGGGGGGCTCTCAAAGACCGTGGTCAGAGGCGGTTTCCGCTTCGACCTGGGCGGCCATCGGTTCTTCAGCAAAGACGAGACGATAGACCGCTTTGTGCGTGACCTCATGCAGGGCGAGCTGGTCCTCGTGCCGCGCAAGAGCAAGATATACCTGAGGGGGAAATATTTCGACTATCCCCTCAAGGCCCTCAACGCCATGTTCGGGATGGGGATCGCGACAACGGCGAAGATCATCGCCGACTACCTCGGCGAGCGGATCAGGCATACCGTCAAGGAGACCGAAAAGCTCTCGCTCGAAGACTGGGTGGTGAGCCACTTCGGCCGCACCATGTTCGATATCTATTTCAAGGAGTACAGCGAGAAGGTCTGGGGCATCGACTGCAAGCGCATCAGCGTCGATTGGGTGGCACAGCGCATTCGCGGCCTCTCCCTCGCCGCCGCGATCAAGAACGCCGTCTTCAAATTCAGCGGCAGGGACATCCCCTCGCTCGTCGATCAGTTCATCTATCCCGAGCTGGGCATCGGCCGCATTGCGGACCGCCTGAAAGAGGAGATAGAGAAGAGGAGCACCGTCACGACAGGGGCTCGGGTGGAGCGCGTCCTCCATACCGGCGCGTGCGTCGAAGCAGTCGAAGTGCGCACGCCGGGAGGGTGGCAGCTGATCGAGGGCGAGGAATTCATTTCGAGCATACCGCTGCCGCAGCTCGTGCGCATCCTCGACCCCGCGCCTCCCGCCGATGTCATCAGGGCCGCGTCGGAGCTCAAATTCCGGGACCTCGTCGTCGTGGCGCTCATGATCGACCGGAAGAGGGTCACCGACCTGACCTGGCTCTACATCCCCGAACAGAAAATCCCCTTCGGCAGGATACACGAGCCGACGAACTGGAGCGAGAAGATGGCGCCGCCGGGCAAGACGGTCCTCGTCATGGAGTTCTTCTGCTTCAAAGGGGATAGGATATGGAATGAAACGGACGAGCGGCTCATCGCGCTCTCAGCGGAACACCTCGAGCGCCTCGGCTTTATCACCCGGAAAGACGTCATCGACGGCATGGTGGTGCGGGCGCCGAAGGCCTACCCGCTCTTCGAGATCGGCTACGCCGAACGCTCTGCCGTGCTCTACGACTACCTCGGGAGATTCGAGAACCTGCATATCGCCGGCCGGGTCGGGAAGTTCCGCTACTACAACATGGACCATGCCATCGCCTCGGGCATGGAGGCGGCGGAGCAGGCGCTGAAGCATAGCGCGGCGGACGCTCCGGCTGCAAAGAGAAAGAACGGGAAGAGGCCGCTCCCTGCGGCCGGGCCCGGGAAATGCGCTGCGCACTAGTCATACCGTCGTGGGTGCCGGAGGATATCTTCTCTTCGAAGACCGCGAGCTCCCAGATTAACTACTGGCAGCCCCTCGGCACGCTCTATGTCGCCGCCCTCCTCAAGCAGGCGGGGCACGAGGTCGTCTTTCTCAACGGCGCTTTCATGACCCACCAGGCTGTTCTCGAAGCGCTGAAGGGGTTCGATCCCGGCTTTGTCGGGCTCTACTCGACGACCTTCGGATGGGATAAGGCGAAAAAAACGGCGGAAGAGGTACGGAGGATATTCGGCAGCAGCGTGCTCATCACTGCGGGCGGCCCTTATCCGATCGCGGTGCAGGAAAAGTGCCTGGAGGACGCCGGACCTGTCATCGACGCCGTCGTGACCGGCGAGGGGGAATACACGACCCTCGAGATCGTCGAGCGGCTGGAGGCGGGCAGAAGTCTCGAGGGAGTATACGGCTGCGTTTACCGCGAGGGCGGGAGGATCGTCAAAAACCCTCCCCGCCCTCTGATCGCCGACCTCGACGCCCTCCCCTTCCCGGCGCGGGAGCTCCTGGGCGATGCGATGCAGTATATCCCGCCGCCCGCCACCTACCGGAGGAAGCCGGTAGCGGTGGTGATGACCTCGCGCGGATGCAACCGCCAGTGCATCTACTGCTTCCAGATCGACAAGACGCGGAAGAGCGGCATCCGCTGCCGCAGCGTCGACAACGTGCTCGCCGAGATCGAGCACTGCCTCGCGCAGGGGTACCGGGAGATCAAGTTCATCGACGATACGCTCGCCGCCGACTACGACCGCGCCATGCGGCTTGCGCAGGAGATCAAGAGGAGGAAGCTCGACTTCACCTGGTTCGCCTCTGCCTGCGTGAACCAGGTCGACAAACCGCTGCTCAGGGCCTTCAGGGAAGCGGGCTGCTGGGCGATCCTCCTCGGCGCCGAGAGCGGCGTCCAGAAAAACCTCAACACCATCCGCAAAGGGACGACGCTCGAGCAGATCCGCAAAGCGGTGAAGGCGGCGCAGGACGTCGGCCTGCGCGTGAGCACGCCCTTCATGTTCGGCATCCCCGGGGAGACCTTCGAGGAAGGGCTCCAGACGATCGAGTTCGCCCTCGACCTCGATCCCGACATCGCGAATTTCCATGCCATAACGCCCTTCCCCGGGACACACCTTTACGATAACCTCGACCGGTACGGGACCATGTCCGATGAGCTCTCGGATTTCACCTACCAGGGCGCCGCGTTCATCCCCCACACCATGACCCGCGACGATATCCTGAGGCTGCGCCGGATCGCCTTCAAGCGCTTCTATGCGCGGCCCTCCTTCATCCTGAAAAGGGTCCTCGAGCTGAGGACCCCTCACGATCTCGCCGTGGCCCTCAAGAGCATGCGGAGCCTCTTGTGGCTCCTCTTCAAGAGCGATCTGTTCAAACGACAAAAGCCGGAATGACAGCTCCTCAGAGTTCCGCACACCGCTATTTCTGCGGTGCAAAGAGGGCTTCGATGCGTTCCGGGGGCAGGGGCTCGCTGAAGAGATATCCCTGCATCTCGTCGCAGTCGTGGAAGCGGAGGAACGAGAGCTGGTCCTCGGTCTCGACTCCTTCGGCAATGACTTTCAGCCGCAGGTTGTGCCCCATCGCGATGACCGCATTGACGATCGCCTGGTCGTCGGCGTCCGAAGGGATCCCCCTGATGAACGACTGGTCGATCTTGAGCTTATGGACCGGAAACCGTTTCAGGTAGTTCAGGGATGAGTACCCGGTGCCGAAGTCGTCGATCGAGAGGTCGACACCCATCTCGTAGAGCCCTTTCAAGTTCGGCACCGCGAGCTCGATATCGCTCATCGCCGTGCTCTCGGTGATCTCGATGTCGAGGTAGCACGCGGCCAGCCCCGTCTCCTTCAGAATATCCGCTACCGATTCGACGAGCGTGGGCTGCTGGAACTTCTGCGCCGACACATTGACCGTCACGCAGAGGGGCGGGCAGCCCGTATCCTGCCAGGTGCGCGCTTGCATGCAGGCCTCGCGGAGCACCCACTCGTCTATGGCGGTGATGAACCCGATGTCTTCGGCAACGGGGATGAAGTGCACCGGGCCGAGCAAACCCAGCACCGGATGGCGCCACCTGACCAGCGCCTCGAGCGCGACGATCTCGCCGGTCCTGATACTCACCTGGGGTTGATAGCGGAGCTCCAGCTCTCCCCGTTCGAGCGACTGCCGGAGGTCGCTCTCGAGGAGCAGCCGTTCAATGGTCCTCACGTTGATATCGGAATTGAAGAACTGGTAGTTGTTCCTCCCCCGCTCCTTGGCGTACGAGACCGCGATATCCGCGTTCTTGAGCAGGATCCCGGCATGCTCGCTGTCTTCCGGATACATGCTGATGCCGACGCTCGCCGTTGCATACAGCTCACGGCCATCCATGGTGAAAGGCCTCTGCATGGTCTCGACCACGGTGCGGGCGAAGAGGGCCGCGTCTTCCGGCCGGTTGAGGTCCGGAAGGAGGATGATGAACTCATCGCTCCCGATGCGCGCCAGGGTATCGCTCTTGCGCACAAGGGCCCTCAGCCGTTCGGCAACGGCCAGGATGATCTTATCGCCGGCAGCGTGGCCGAGCGAGTCGTTGATCGCCCTGAACCGGTCGATATCGATGTGGAGGACGGCGAGCTTCCGGTGGTTCCGGTTCGCCTGCGGCAGCTCGAGATCGAGCTTGAGCATGAGCTGCGTCCTGTTGGCGAGCCCGGTCAGGAGGTCGTGGTACGCCTGGTACGTGATGGTCTCCTCGGCCCTCTTGCGCTCGGTAATATCGCGGACTATGCCGATGAAGAAGCGCCTCCCCTCCCTGACGAACTCCCCGTAGGAGATCTCGAGGGGTATCTCCCCGCCGTCTCTGTGGAGCCCGGGCATCTCGACCGCGTCCCAGGGCAGGCTCCTCTTGCCGGTAGCGATATGCCGCTTCACCGCGGTGCAGTGCGCCCTGCGCAGGCGTTCGGGCATGAGCATGGTGAGCGAACTGCCGACCAGTTCGCTCCTGACGTAGCCGAACATCCTTTCGACAGCGGGATTGACGAGCACGATCCTGCTCTCCTCGTCTATGGTGACGATAGCGTCCTGGGCGGTCTCGGTAATAACACGGTAGCGCTCCTCGCTCTCCCGCAGCGCCTGCTCCGCCTTCTTGCGCTCGATGGCATAGAGGATGGAGCGGTGGAGGAGATCGCTCTCGATCTTCCCTTTCACCAGGTAGTCCTGCGCACCGAGGGCTATCGCCTGCGACGCGCACTCCTCATCGGCGATCCCGGTCATGACGATGACCGGCAGCTCCGGGCTTTTAGCCTGAAGCCTCCCGAGCGTATCGATACCGCTGCTGTCGGGCAGGCCGAGATCGAGCAGTACGATATCGAACGGTTCGCGGTCGAGGAGCTCCAGGCCCGGGCCAAGGCGATCCGCCGTCGTGAGCGCATACTCGCTTCCGCGGTCAGCCAGCAGCTCCCTGATCAGCTCCGCATCGCCGCGGTTGTCCTCGATGAGCAGTATGCTGCGCGAAGCGTTCTTCACTGCGATCACCCTCTCTTGAAGGTCCTGCACGGCAGTTTCACCAGCGTGAGCCAGAAGTCCTCTATCGATCTCACCACGGTCAGGAACTGCTCGAAGTTGACGGGCTTGGTGATGTAGCAATTCGCATGCAGGTTATAGGACCTCAGGATATCCTCCTCCTCTTTCGAGCTCGTGAGGACGACCACGGGGATGAACTTCAGCTCGGGGTCCGACTTGATCTCCTCGAGCACCTCCCTGCCGCTCATCCGGGGGAGGTTCAGGTCGAGCAGGATGAGGTCGGGGCACGGCACCTCCGCATAGGGCCCCTCTCTCCTGAGAAACTGCATCGCCTGCACGCCGTCGGAAGCGACATGCAGCTCATTCCTCACCTTGCCTTCGCTCAGGGCCTCCCTGATCAGCTCGACATCGCCCGGGTTGTCCTCGACAAGCAGGATATCAACGACCTTGCCGGTCTCGTCACTCATGTTCCGCCTCCTCTTCTAAATATTCAAGTAAGAACTGAGAAGTAGGAACTGACAAGTGAGAAGTGGGAACCGAGAAGTAGGAAGTAAAAACAGGAGCCAGAATAAAAGAACTCCCGTAAGCTCCCCCTTCTTCCTTCTTCTTACTCCCTTCTTCTTACTTCTTACTTCTTACTTCTCACTTCTTGCTTCTCCTTTCGGGAATCGTAAAGAAGAAGGTGGCCCCTTCGCCGGGAGCCGATTCGACCCAGATGCGCCCGTGATGGCGCTCCACGATCCGTTTGCATAACGCAAGCCCTATGCCGGTGCCCGGATATTCCTCACGGCTGTGCAGGCGCTGGAAGAGCAGAAAAATCCGGTCGTGGTATTCCGGGCTGATACCTATGCCGTTGTCGCGTACCGAAAAGACCCACTCCCTGCCCTCTTTCCGGGCGGAGACATGCACCGCAGGGGGAGTGTCCGGCTTCCGGTACTTGATCGCATTGCCGATGAGGTTCTGGAAGAGCTGTACGAGCTGCAGCTCATCGCCCGATACAATGGGCAGATCGTCCTTCGTGACCTCGGCATGGCTTTCCTGTACTGCGGCAGTGAGATTCTTCACCGCCTGCGAGAACACCGTATTGGTATCGACCGGGCCGAACGCGGCCCCCTTCCGGGTAATGCGCGAGTACGCCAGCAGTCCCTCGATGAGCTTCTGCATCCGCAGGGCGCCGTCCGCGGCGAAGTGGATGTACTTGTCGGCCTGCGTATCGAGTTTCCCCCGGTACTTCTTCTCGAGGAGCTGAACATAGCTCGCCACCATGCGCAGGGGCTCCTGGAGGTCGTGCGAGGCCACGTAGGCGAACTGTTCGAGCTCTTTGTTGGAGCGCTGCAGGTCCCCGAGCAGCCGCTCCCGCTCCTCTTCCGCGCGTTTGCGCTCGCTGATATCTTTGACGGTGCCTATGGAGCGCAGATGGCGCCCTTCGGCATCGCGCACTGCCGAGACCGTCACATGCACCCAGAGGGGCGAGCCGTCCCGCCGGAGATAGCGCTTTTCATAGTCGAGGCGACTGTAGTTCCCCCGGCGCAGCTGCTCGTTGATCCGGTCGCTGAGGTCCCTATCACCGGGAAAGGTCAGCTCGTGTATCGTCGTGCCCAGCAGCTCCTCGCGCCGGTATCCGAGGATCGCGCAGAGGTGGTCGTTGACAGCGATGAGCCGGTCCTCCTCGGTCTCTACTTCGACAATGCCCACGCCGGCATTATCGAAGATCGCGCGCAGGCGCTGCTCGCTCAGGCGGAGCGCCTCTTCGGCCCGCTTCCGCTCGGTGATGTCCTTGAAGGTGACGACCGCCCCCACAATGAGACCCTCTTCGACGAGCGGTTTGCTGGTAAAATCGACGGTCACTCCCGAACCGTCCTTGCGCCAGAACACCTCCTCGCCGGAATGGTCGGTCCCGTCTTTATAGGTCGCATAGATCGGGCACTCCTCCGAAGGGTAGGGGGCGCCGCCGGGCCTGGTGTGGTGCCACTGCTGATGGCTCTGCTTGCCGACAAGCTCGTTCGTTTCATAGCCGAGCATGGCAGCGGCAGCTCTATTGATGAACGTGACGGTCCCCTGTGTATCCATACCCCAGATCCCTTCGCCTGCGGACTCCAGGATCAGCTTGTTCTGGTAGCTGAGCCGCTTTAACTGCTCTTCTGTCCGCTTGCGTTCGGCAACCTCTCTCGCCAGCTCATCGAGCGAGACAGTGGTCGTTTCCAGGCGCTCCGTCATATGATCGAAGGCATCAGAGAGCTTTCCCAGCTCATCGTCCGAGACTCTGCCGACGCGGAAATGGAGATTGCCGGTGCCTATCGTCTCGACACCTTCACGGAGTTTTCCGATCGGTCCCGTGATGCTCCTGCTGATGCGCGCCGACGTCCACCAGGTAACGGCGGTCAGCACCAGGGCGACGACCGGGATAAATACAACGATCCTCCGGTTGATGCGCGCGATCTCTTCATTATTGAGCGTTGCGAGCCGGACCGCATCGAGAGAGAGCTCGCGCGACCGCTTGATTATCAGGTCGGCAAGAAGACCCCGCCGGCGTTCATCAGCGGCACCGGGTATCGCCGCCCGGGCGCCGCGCTCCCCCTCCATGGCGACGAGGTCGCCGAAGAGCACGCTCATGTCGTCGAGCGTCCGGCTCATCCGCACGATGATGTCATGCCGGCCGTGGCTTTTGAGCGTCTCTCTCTCCAGAGTTCCTGCAAGGGCTTCATAGGCGAGCATCCACTGCTCTCTCGGACGCTCTTCGGGATATCGCAGGTAGCGGTTGCTCAGGCTGTTGAGATCGTATGCCCCCCTCGTGAGCTTATCGGCGACGAGAGACCGCTCAAAAGCCTCCCGCTGCATCTCGAGCGCTGCGGCGAAGACCAGGCTTATGACGAGCACCATGCCGGCAAATAACAGTGCGTTGCCCTTCAAACGGGCTGCTATAGTCATGAGCTCCTCACTTATGGGTCACCATGACCGAACCGGGCGCCACCGCTTCGAGGCCCTCGGTACACAGCAGACGCAGGAAGTTCGGTACTCCCTCCACAGGGATGAGCCGGTTGCGTATCGCCCACCGGGCCTGGTCCTCGAGATCGAGGATGAGCGCCTGGCCGAGCTGTACGTCGAAGTTGTAGTCGCCGAGGCTTCCCGGGTCCTGTCCGATGAACCGGGCGACGATACGGGACGCTTCAGCGGGATTATCCTTGATATACCGTTCCGCCCGGAGCAGCGCCCGGAGCAGCGCCTTTACGGTTTCTGGATTCGCCTTTGCAAAGTCCTGGCCGGCTGCGATATTCCACCATACCTTATAGATGCTTTCGTTCGAGAGCGTTACCGCATTGCTTCCCAGCAGACGCTGCTGTGCGATCATATAGGGAGGCCACGTCACTGCAGCATCGATCTCCCCCCTTACCAACGCCTCGGTCATCCTCTCCGGGCTCACGCCGATCATCCTGACCCGGTCTTCCGCTATACCGTTGAACGTCAGATAGATAAAGAGATAATACTCAGCGGTGGTACCGGCACTCACCCCGATCCGCTTCCCTTCCAGATCGTGCGGGACTGCTATGCCCCTGTCTTTCCGTGCCACGATGTTCATGTACCTCCTCGAATCGGCGATCGTGGCGACGATGCATATCCTTTCATCTCTCGCCGCCGCAAACATGACCGGCGTCTCCGCAACAGTGGCGAACTCCGCTCTTCCGCTGACAAGGGCAGCAAGCGCGTCCCGGCCCGAAGTGTGCGGCTGGAGGACTGCCTGCAAGCCCTCGCTCTCGAAGAACCCCTTCGCATGGGCCACATACACCGGGGCCGACAAGGGCTGCATCGAGACGGCTACGGTCATCTTCTCGGGCTCTTCCTTTTTGCAGCCGGACAGGATCCCGATAACGCTGCCGAGCACCAGCGCAATGACCACCGTTCCCGCTATTTTCGGCATGAAGAGCCGCGACATCTCTCCTCCCTTACCCGTACCATGGTTCGAGCGCGTAGGGCGAAACCAAGGACTTCAATTTTTACTCTATAATGAATTCTTTGTACAAAACAACGAAGCAGTAACGCTATCCGGGCAATGCGTTGCAAGGTTAGGAAGTCCAGGCAGACTGCGGTATCACGAGGTCGAACAACCGGCGAAAAAACAATGATAATTCTTTATAGCTCAATAGTATCATGTTCCTCGAGAAGTGTATATTCCCGTGGCGGCTATGCTACAATGTACGCATGAAAAGCATGATAGGGTTCGTTGTTTTTGTGCTTCTTGTCCTGGGACTGCTCTACGCCGTCTCGGGCAAACGGTATACGCAGGTGCCTGATGATGTGCTCCACCGGAATGTGGAGCTCACCGACAGCGCTGCATGCCTGAAGTGCCACGGCCCCGGGAGAGAGGCGGCACTGAAGCCGGACCATCCGCCTAAGTACGAATGCCACCAGTGCCACAAGCCGAAGAGAATCCGCCGGTAGCGCCTCCGACCCCTTCCAGCGGCTGAAGGATCGAGCAGGCTGAGGGCCTCACGGCCCCAGCCTCTCACCCCACCGTACGTGCCGTTCGGCATACGGCGGTTCCTGTCAGCTCGCTCTGTTATTGCCTCTTCGCCTGTTGTAATATAAGCACCCAGCCATACCTTGCGGAT
>JBFMHE010000036.1 GCA_040752355.1 Nitrospirota bacterium
AGGGTGATCCAGAGGCGGGCTTATGGTCTGCGCGATGAGGAGTATCTGCGGTTGAAAGTGCTGACCTGTATGCTGCCGGAGATATAGAAAATGCCCAAGATCACCCACTCATTTCCGCGAAGACCCACAATTTCAATGCCTCTTTTATGACAAGCTGCTCAGACCTGCAAAACCTGGTCGCTGAGGGGAAGGCCTATTATGCCGTCCATATTGAATGCCCCAAGACGCGCTTTAGCACAGGGGCAGGCGGCTTGTGATGGATTGTCCTTTAAAATGAGGGTATAAGCGGAGCTGATTTGTAAGGTAAGGTATCGAGGGCGCTCTTGCCGGTAGTTTACGAATTGCCGGTGATGAGCCGAATGATTTCGGAAAAAGAGATCTCTCCCTGCTCTTTGGTCCTGAGGTTCTTCCACTGGGCCTTTCCTGCCTTCAGCTCGTTCTCGCCGATAATGAGCGCGAATTCGGCGCCGAGGCGGTCGGCCTTTCTGAGCTGGCTCTTCAGGGAGGCGCTGCCGTAGTTGGGCTCGACCCAGAAGCCCGCTTTCCGTAGGGTCTCGGCGATGGCGAGTCCCTCGATCTCCGCCTCTCTGCCGAGGGTCGCGACGAAGACCTTGGGCGTCGGCACCGGAATCCCGGTACTCTCTTTGAGCAGCGCGGCGAGCCGCTCCATGCCGATGGCGAACCCTATGGCGGGGGTCGGAGGGCCGCCGAACTCTTTCACCAGCCGGTCGTACCGCCCGCCTGCGGCAACCGCCTTCTGGGCTCCGAGATGTTCGCTCGTCACCTCGAAGGTCGTTCCCGTATAGTAGTCGAGGCCCCGCACCAGGTTGGGATTCAGGGTGTACCGGACGCCCAGTATCTGCAGACGGGCGAGCAGCTCGTCAAAATGCTCCCTGCACCGCGTGCAGAGATACTGCACTACTTCGGGTGCCCCTTTCCTGAGCTCGATGCACCGCTCCACCTTGCAGTCGAGGATCCTCAGGGGGTTGGTCGTATACCTGCGCTGGCAGTCGGCGCATAAGTCGGGAAGCCTGCTCTCGAAAAACTTCATGAGGGCGTTCCGGTAGTCCGGCCTGCATTCGATGCAGCCGATGGAGTTGAGCTCGAAGGAGAGCTCCCTGAGCCCGATCTCACCGAGCATGTTCCCGAGCATCACGATCATCTCCGCGTCGAGCGCCGGTTCGGCCGCGCCGAAGGCCTCTGCGCCTATCTGGTAAAACTGCCTGAACCGCCCTTTCTGCGGCCGCTCGTACCTGAACATGGGGCCGGCATAATAGAACTTCTGCGGGGCCGGCAGGTTGTAGAGGCTGTGCTCCACATAGGCCCGCACCGCAGGCGCCGTCCCCTCGGGCCTCATCGTCACGCTCCTGTTCCCCCTGTCGGTAAAGGTGTACATCTCCTTCTCGACGATATCCGTCGCCTCGCCGATGCTCCGGACGAATATGTCCGTCGACTCTATGATAGGGATCCTTATTTCCTGAAACCCGTAGCGGTGAAAGACAGCGCGTGCGGCGGCTTCGATGTGCTGCCAGAGGTAGATATCCGGGGGGAGGATGTCCTGGATGCCTTTGAGGGCATTATAACTCACCGGTCTCTTCGCCCTCTCTCTCTTTGTCGAACTCGAGCATCTTCATGTGGCTGTCGATGAGCCGCTTGATCTCTTCCTTGAAGTGGCGCCTGATGCCCTTGAGATCGACGATATCCTCGTGGATCTTCACCACCTTCTCCTGCGCGTCCTTGATCATGCCGTCGGCCTTCAGCTCCGCTTCCTTCATGATGAGCTCGGCCTCTTTCCGCGCATTGGTCTTGTAATCCTCGACCATCTGCTGGGCGGTCATCAGCGTCTCACGGAGGGTGGCCTCCATGTTCCGGTGTTCCTGCAGCTGCTCGTCAGCCCTGCTCAGCTGTTCCTTCAGCGAAGCGTTCTCCCTGAGAAGCTCCTCCAGCTCCTCTCTTACCAGCTCAAGAAACGAATACACCTCGTCGACATCGAATCCGCGAAACCGCATCGGGAACTGCTTCTGCTGAATATCGAGCGGCGTAAGTCTCATGACAATACTCCTCCTTTTATTTTATAGCCAAGCTCAAACAGCGAACTGATAAGGAACTTCTGGATGAATATAATAGCAAGAATGACGACGAGAGGAGAAATATCGATCGGTCCCAGGCGGTAGCCGATGAGCCGCCGGATGGGAGTGAGCACCGGCTCGGTAATCGAGTAGAGGAAACGGACGATAGGATTGTACGGGTCGGGATTCACCCAGCTGATGAGCGCCGTGATAATGATGATCCACTTGTAAATATCCAGCAGTATATCGAGCACATTGGCGACTGCCAGAACCAGGTTGCCAAAGATGAACATGTTCCCTCCTTAACGGATAGCGTGCCGCGTCGGCGCCGGCATCATACCCGGCGCTACGCCTTATTGCCCAGCTCCTCGGCCCGCCGCTTCGCTGCAGCCAGGGCATCGGCGACGACGGCCTTCAATCCTTTCTCTTCGAACACGGCGAGCCCGGCGGCGGTCGTGCCTCCGGGCGAGGTGACCATCGCTCGCAGCTGCTCCGGCGTCATGCCGGTCTCGAGGAGCTTTGCCGTCCCGAGGAGCGTCTGCTGGCTGAGCTCCGCAGCATGCTCCCTGGCGAGCCCCAGCCGCCCGCCCGCATCGATCATCGCCTCGACAAAGAGGGCGATGAAGGCGGGGCCGCTGCCCGAGACCGCGGTGACGGCGTCGAGGTATTTTTCGGGAAGCGTGAGCACCTTGCCGACGGACATGAAGATCTCCCGTACTCTCGCGACCTCCCGGTCGTCGAAGCACTCGCAGAGGGAGAGCACCGACATGCCCTCGAGCACGAGCGAGGGGGTATTCGGCATGACCCTCACGAGCCTCTTCGTTCCGAGCTTCGACTGCAAAAAGGCGAGCGATATGCCGGCAGCGATCGAGACCACGGTCGTCTCCGGTGGCACGTCAGCGGCGATCTCATCGAGCACCGGACCCATGTTCTGCGGCTTCACGGCAAGGACCACTATGCTGCAGGAAGATGCCACGTCGCGGTTCGACGCGGTCGTCCTGATGCCGTACGCCTGCCGGAGAAAGGTCCGCCGTTCCTCCCTCGGCTCCGATACGAGAATGTCCCGCATCCCCTGGCCGGCCATGCCCTTGATCAGGGCTTCCGCCATATTGCCGCCGCCTATGAACCCGATCACTCCCTGCTCCTTTCGCCGGCGGCAAGCCTCTGCTCCACTGCAGCGGGGGAACAGCGCCGCCTTTGTTCCGGCCGCGCTCCGAAGATGTCGGCGCCGATCCTGACCATGGTGGCGCCTTCCCCGATCGCCACTTCGAAGTCCCCCGACATGCCCATCGAGAGCTCGGGAAGACGATATCCCTCTCTTTCGGCCCTCTCCCGCAACTGCCGGAGCCTTCTGAAATAGGGGCGGGCCGGTTCGGGATCGTCAAAGAGCGGCGGCATGGTCATCAGCCCTTTTACGCGGAGGTGCGGGAGCGCTGTTAGGGGCTCGAGGAGGCGCATCGCTTCCTCCTCCGCGATGCCGTGTTTCGTCTCCTCTTCGGATAACTTCACCTGGATAAGAATGTCCTGGATCTTGCCCGCTTTCTCCGCATGCCGGTCGAGCTCCCGCGCCAGCTCGAGGGAGTCGACGGAGTGAATGAGGTCGAAGAGGAGCACTGCGTGTTTGGCCTTGTTCTTCTGGAGGTGGCCTATCAGGTGCCATTCGACGCGAATAGCGCGAAGCTCTACAGCGAGCGCGGCGATCTTCTGCTGCGCCTCCTGGACCCTGTTTTCGCCGAACACCCGGAGCCCTGCGTCGATCGCCTCCCGGACGACCGTGTGGTCGACGGTCTTGGTGACTGCGACGAGCCGGACCTCTTCAGGGCTTCTCCCGGCGCGCATGGCCGCATGGCTTATCCGTTTATATACAGACGATATTCTCTCTATAAGCATTTGTAGACTATAGTAGTATCTATCACAAATAAATGCAAGATTGCTCCCTGTACCGGAGGATTACCGGGAAGGAGCATTTGGAGCGGCATGGGCAGCCTTGGCGGAGCCAGGATGGCGGAGCGGGCTGCCCCGCCTCGGAGACGGGCCGGACGCCCGTCGAGAATGAGCGAAAATGCTCCTTCCCGGTAATCCTCCGGTACGATATACGCTATAATGGCCGGGCCGGGTATGATATAGTACAGTATGCTGCAAAAGGTCTCATTCAAGTTCTCCCTGCATGCGAAGCTGATCGGTATGATGCTGTTCCTGAGCTTCATCCTCATCTCGATCCTCCTGTTCTTCTATTCGAGGTCCGAGCGCGCGCTTTTCCGCGAGATAGAGCGGCAGACCGTGGAGCTCACCAAGGCGATACAGATCGGGGTGGAGGAAGTCACCAGTTCGGGAATCACCGACGAAGCGCGGCTTTCCAAGTACCTGAAGCGGCTGAATGCCAAGGGAGTGAAAGAGGTCTCGATCATCAGCAACGCCGACGAGATCGTCGCGAGCACCAATCCCTCGAAGGTGGGCCAGGCGGTGACCCACAAGAGAAAGGAGCTCATCATCAAGGCGGAGCTGGGAGAGCCTGTCTCCGAAGAGGGGCAGACCTACAACGTTATCGTGCCGGTCATTGCCGGCGAGACCCAGTACGGCTATATCCATTTGCGGATCAACAAAGACGACTTCTCCGACATACTCAAGGACAACGCGATTCAGAGGGTCCTGGCGACGCTCTTCGTCTTCGGCATCGGCATCATCATGACCGTGCTGCTCTCGCGCTCCTACACCCGTCCCATTCAAGGGGTCGTCGATGCGAGCATGCGGGTCGCCGCAGGAGATCTGAACCAGAGCATCCCGGTCAGGAGCAATGACGAGATCGGGCAGCTCTCGAAGACCTTCAACTTCATGGTGACCAAGCTCCGCGAGAACCGCCTCCTCGAGGAGCGGCTGCGCGAGGCAGAGCATCTCTCGGGGCTGGGACAGCTTTCACGGAGCATGGCCCACGAGATCAGGAACCCGCTCAACTTCATCAACCTGAGCATCGACCACATCAGCGCAAAGTACCGGCCCCGGGATGCGGGGGGGCAGGAAAAATTCGACAGCCTCATCACCGGCATGAAGCAGGAGATCCAGCGGCTGAACAAGCTCGTCAACGACTATCTCGATTACAGCAGGCCGCTGAAGCTGAATACCCGGCAGGTCGAGATCGACGCCCTGCTCGAGGATGTGCTCGCGCTCGTCTGGGCAAAGGCCGAGGCCGACGGGATAGCGATCGTGCGGGAGAGCACGACGAAGGCGGAGCTCGTGGTCGACCCCGACCTCTTCAAGTCGTGCATCATGAATGTCATTACCAATGCGTTCCACGCCATGGGGGCGGTCCCGGGGAAGGGCCTCTTGCGGGTGAAGGAAGAGGTCGTGGGCGACGAGTTTGTGCTCACGATCGCCGACAACGGAGAGGGGGTCTCGCCGGAACATAGAGAGCGGATCTTCGAGCCGTTTTTCTCGACGAAACAGAACGGCCTCGGCCTCGGGCTCCCCATGACGCGGCGGGTCATGGAAGAGCACGGCGGACGGGTCGAGCTCAACAGCACGCCCGGGAAAGGGAGCGAGGTGAAGCTCGTGCTCCCTCTCTCGCCTCTATCGAATGTGCGGCAGCATCTCTCGTGAGCAGGGTGACGGAGCATGGGTTCCATAGTTGTCATTGACGACGAACAGCGGCAGCGCGACATCATCAGGACGATCCTCGAAGATGAGGGATACGAAGTGCGCACCGCCTCGTCCGCAGAGGAGGGGCTGGAGCTGATCTCCGCCCTCGGCCCCGATGTGGTGATTACCGACCTCAAGATGAGCGGCATGAGCGGTGTGCAGCTGCTCGATGCGATCCCGGACGATACTGTCAAGCCTGCCGTGGTCATCATGACGGCCTACGGCACCATAACGTCCGCAGTGGAAGCGATGCGCAAAGGGGCCTTCGACTATCTGACCAAGCCGCTCGAGAAGGACGGCATCATCATTACCGTAAAAAAGGCGATGGAGCGGATGCAGCTCCTCAAGGAGAATATACGGCTCCAGGACGCCCTCTTCCAGAAGTTCAAGATGGAGGGCATTGTCGGCACCTCGCCGCGCATGAGGGAGATCATCGAGCTCGCCAAGAAGGTCACTCCTACGGCGGTGACGATCCTTATCTACGGTGAGAGCGGCACCGGGAAAGAGCTCATCGCCCGGGCGATTCACTACAACAGCCCCCGCAAGACCGGTCCCTTCACGGCGATCAACTGCGCCGCCATCCCCGACAACCTCATCGAGAGCGAGCTCTTCGGGTATGAGCCGGGAGCGTTCACCGGCGCGACGCACCGCAAGGTCGGGCTTTTCGAGTCGAGCGACAAGGGGACCATCTTCCTCGACGAAGTGGGAGACCTCCCCCTCATGACACAGACGAAGATACTGCGGGTCCTCCAGGACAAGGAGATCAGGAGGCTGGGAGGCAAGGACAGCATCAAGACCGACGTGCGGATCATCGCGGCGACGAACAAGGACCTCGAGAAGGAGGTCGCTGCAGGGAGGTTCAGGGAGGACCTCTATTACCGCCTCAAGGTGGTGACGCTCGAGCTGCCGCCGCTCCGGGAGCGGAAGGAGGATATCCCTGCCCTCGTCTCGTTCTTCATCGGCAAGTACAACAAGGAGTTCGGAAAGCGGATCAAGGGGATGAGCGATACGGTCATGAAGGCGCTGACAGCGTACCACTGGCCGGGCAATATCCGGCATCTCGAATCGGTGATCGAGCGGGCGGTGCTCATCAGCGATGCGGATACCATCGGGATGCAGGAGATCAGGAGCGAGCTGAAGCTCCCGCAGGAGCGGGGCCTTCTCGATATCGATATCCCCGATGAAGGCATCAATTTCGAGGAGCTCGAGAAGGAGCTCATCAAGAAGGCGATGCTCAAGGCAAATAATGTGGCGGCCAAAGCAGCGCGGCTGCTCGGCATGACCTACAAGACCTTCTGGTACCGCCTCGAGAAGTTCGGCATCCAGGCCGCCTCCCCAAAAGAGGATAGTTTGCCCGAAAAAAGGAACTGAGTCATCTTATTTCCCTCCCGGTCTTTTACGCACCACTCCCCTTTTACGCCGTCTTTCCCTCTCCGTACTGCCTTATACGGCGGCTCGGCCGATCCTCTTCCGGCATTGGCACAAAAGTTGCTATGCTGGTGGATGCCAAAAATGACACGTGCCGAAGATTGGGAAAGTGAAAAGGAGGTGATTCAGGGATGAGGAAGGTTATCGCATTGGTTGTCGCACTGCTCTTCGCGCTCTCGCTCTCGACCGTCGTGTTCGCAGCCGAGAAGGCAGCTGACAAAGCTGCTCCGAAGATGGAGGAGAAGAAGGCCGACGGAAAGGCTGACGACAAGGCAGCCGACAAGAAGGCTGAGAAGAAGACCAAGAAGGCAAAGAAGGAAGAGAAGAAGGAAGAAGTGAAGAAAGAGGAAAAGAAGGAAGAGAAGAAGGCTGAAAAGAAATAATCTATTCCTTGTTCCTTGTACATGAGGGCAGGCGGTTGTCATCGTCTGCCCTCATGTATTACCATATCGATAAAATCCAAACCGTAAGGGGGCCTTAATGAAGAGAGCTCTTGTGCTTGTCGTTGTGACGCTCTTCGTGATTGCCGTAGCCGGACTCGTCTCTGCCGCGGAAAAGGCGAGGGTAAAACAGATCACTGGCGAGGTCGTCACTGTTGACGCAGCTGCCAAAACATTGACCGTGAAGGGGAAGAAGGCCGAGGCGGTCGTCACTACCGACGATAAGACCGTCGTCAAGCTCGGAAAAGAGAAGAAGTCCCTCTCCGACGTGAAGATCGGGGATACCGTAATGGTAAAGTATACCGAAGCGGGAGGCAAGGCTGTTGCGAAGAGCATCGAGATCAAACCGGCAAAGGCCGCTGCAAAGGCCGGCAAGAAAGCAGCCGAACCGGCGAAGCCTGCTGAAGCGGCAAAGCCGGCGCCCAAACCTGCAGAGCCGGCGAAGCCCGCAGCAAAGCCGAAATCCGGCGGCTACTAAGCCGGTCCGGACCGCGAGTAACGGAAGGGGCTCCGGTGAGCCCCTTTTTTTTGACCTTTTCCCTGTTGCTGCGATACAATAGAAAACTTTTTTATCGAATTCAACTGCGCATAATTCGTTTGGAGGCACAGAGTAATGATTACCGTCCAGCTTGCTGATCGTCTCAAGAGTCTGCCGCCCTACCTGTTTGCATCGATCGACAGGATGAAACAGGAGGCGCTCGCAAAGGGAGTCGATCTGATCGACCTCAGCATCGGCGACCCCGATATCCCTACCCCCGCGCATATCGTAGAGGCCATGCAGAAGGCTGTCGAGAAGCCGGCGCACCACCGCTATCCCTCTTATGAGGGAATGCTCCCGTACCGCGAGGCGGTGGCAGCGTGGTACAAGGCGCGCTTCGGCGTCACCCTCGATCCCAGGACAGAGGTGCTCTCCCTTATCGGCTCGAAAGAGGGGATCGGGCATATCCCGCTCGCCTTCGTGAATCCCGGCGATGTGGTGCTGGTCCCTTCTCCGGGGTATCCGGTATACCCTGTGGGGACGTTATTTGCAGGGGGCGAGCCGTACCTCATGCCGCTCAGGGAGGAGAGGGGCTTCCTTCCCGACTTTACGGCCATCCCTGAAGAGATCCTGAAGCGGGCCAAACTGATGTTCCTCAACTATCCGAACAACCCGACGGCTGCGGTTGCGTCAGCGGCGTTCTTCAAGGAGGCGATCGCCCTCGCCGCAAAGTACGACATCATCATCTGCCACGATGCCGCCTACTCGGAAATGTATTATGATGGGCAGAAGCCGATGAGCTTTCTCGAAGTCGATGGTGCAAAAGAGGTGGGCATAGAGTTCCATTCGCTCTCGAAGACCTATAACATGACCGGCTGGAGGGTCGGCTTCGCTGTCGGCAACCGCGACGTGATCGCCGGGCTCGGCAAGGTCAAGAGCAATCTCGATTCCGGCATCTTCCAGGCTGTCCAGGAGGCAGGGATCGCAGCCCTCTGGACCGATGAGCGGACCCTCGATGAGAACAGGGCTGCTTACCAGAAGCGGCGCGATGTGTTGTACGAGGGGCTGCGGGGCTTGGGAATGGAGGCCGCGAGGCCGGCGGCGACGTTCTACTTCTGGGCAAAGGTGCCTTCGGGCTTTGACTCGACCGCGTTTGTCACGCATCTGCTGAACAAGGCCGGCGTTCTCGGCACCCCGGGAGTGGGATTCGGCGCACCGGGAGAAGGGTACATACGGTTTGCCCTCACCCAGGGCGTCGAGCGGATCCGGGAAGCGGTGGAAAGGATAAAAGGCGCGTTATAGCGTCTATCGTGTTTATAGCGTTTATAGCGTTCAGCGTTACAGCGTTTGTCGCGTCGGGCAGTTTATACGCTATAACGCGATAGACGCTATAAACGCGATGAACGCGATGAACGCTATAACGTATATCGGCATCGGCTCGAATCTCGGCGACAGGCGCGCCAACTGCTTGAGAGCGGTAGCGCTGCTCAAGGAGAGGGGCATTGCGGTAACGAAGGTCTCCTCGCTTTACGAGACGAAGCCCTGGGGGATGGCAGAGCAGCCCGATTTCATCAATATGGCTGTCGAGGCCGAGACGGCGCTCGGCCCGGAAGAGCTCCTGGAGCTGCTCAAGGACGTGGAAAGGGCGATGGGAAGGGAGCCGTCGATCACCTGGGGACCGCGGCTCATTGACCTCGACATCCTTTTGTATGATGATATTCCTATCGATAAGGAGCGCCTGCACATTCCGCACCCGCTCATGCAGCAGCGGCGCTTCGTGCTCGAGCCGCTCGCCGAGATCGCGCCGGACAGGGTGCATCCGGTGCTGAAAAGGACGATACGGCAACTCAAGGAGGAGCTGGACAATGCTGAAAACGCTTAATGTAAAGAGCAGGTCGAAGACCGAGCTCATCGATATCACCGATGAGGTCCGCGAGCTCATCAAGGAGTCCGGGGTGACGAGCGGCGTCTGTCACCTCTACGTGCCCCATACGACCGCGGGCGTTACCATCAACGAGGGGGCCGACCCCTCGGTGAAGCGGGATATCCTCACCACCCTCAACCGCCTCATTCCGTTCGAAGGCGATTATCAGCACATGGAGGGGAATTCGGCGGCGCACATCAAGTCGACGCTGGTCGGCGCAGCGCAGTGCGTTCTGGTCGAGGACGGCAAGCCCCTCCTCGGGACGTGGCAGTCCATCTACTTTTGCGAGTTCGACGGGCCGCGCCACCGGAGAGTGCTGGTGAAGCTGTCGTAGGCTTCGCCTGCGAGCAAAGCCGCAGTTCCCGCTCTTCCCCGCCCCTGCTCTCTCCCGCGCCCGCCTGAGCCGGACGGATTTGCGGAATCCCTCCCGGTCTCTATAAGATAAAATAAGAGATACCCATGGCAGAACAGGAAGAGGCCTACAGTGAGATCGAGCACCTGAGGATCGAGGTAAAACGGCTCAGGGAGGCGCTGGACACCCTGACCCCTCCACTCGAGGTGCTCCTCAAGCGCCGCGGTTTCCGGATATACAAGCGTGAGCCCCGCGACGACCTCCTGGTCCCCGAGGACCGGTTCGTGGGGGAATATTATGAAATGCTCAGGCGGTACTCTTTCAGGCTCTTTCTGAGGGATGTCATCAAGCACCAGCCCTCCTTCACCACGGCTCAGGTCGCGCGGTATGCAACACGGGCCGTAACCGAGGCATATGCCGCCTTTCTCGTTGCGATAGGGCTGGCCGTCCCCGAAGACACGTCCTATCGTCTCGCCAGAGGACCGGTCAAGAGCTTCGGGACTACCCTTGAATGGTTCGTCGCCGAGCTGTTCAAGCGTGCGTTTTCGGCCGAGGCTATCTGGGGCGTGAAAATGAAACGGCCGCAGGTGGGCGGAGACTATGACCTGCTCGCGAAGCTGGACGGCTCGCTGCTCTACATGGAGATAAAGTCATCACCGCCCAAGCAGATATACCAGCGGGAGATAGGCGCCTTCTTCGACAGAGTACGCGACCTGATGCCGGAGCTCGCCCTCTTTTTCGTTGATACGGAGCTGAGAATGAAAGATAAGATCGTCCCCCTGTTCGAGGAGGAGCTGAGGGGCAGGTACGCCTCTCCTCCCGCCGTGGAACGGATGGAAAAGGAGCTCTTTGCCATAGAGGGCGCCGGGATAAATCTGCCGGACCTGTTTATAATAAACGCCAAGGACAGCATCGAAGGCAATATCCAGAAGGTGCTGACCTGCCACTACCGGAGGCATCGGTAGTTCGGCCAGGGAGCATCGCCGCCCCGATGCGCATGAGCATGAGCATGAAAGGAGGGCACGTGAGCGAAAAGAAAGAGCTGTGTATCGTTTGTGCATGGAGGGAGACCTGCCAGAAGCAGTTTATCCTGAAGGCGGGCCAGCGCTGCCCCGATTTTGCAAAGGATCTGACGATAAAGGAAGAGAAGGAAGATACCGGGAAAACGGCGTAACTCTCTCGCCTTACCAGCAGTCGATGCTCTTCAGCGAGAGCTCCACGGTCTGCTTGTAGGAGGTCAGCCCCATGACGTCGAAGATTTTTATCGCCGCAGCGTATGCAGCCTTCGCTTTGGCGACATCGTCTTTACGGCTGCGCCTCCGTGAGAGCTGGAGATAGAGGTCCCCGATAGCCGCCTGGATCGTGGCGAACTCGACCGATCCCTCGCTTACGTATTCCAGGGCCTTCCGGTTGAGCGTTATTCCCTCTTCCAGGAGCGCCTCGGCAGGCTCGAGCTCGAAGAGCCGCATCTTCACACTGCCGAGCTTCTGGTAGACCGCCGCACGATCATTGCTGAAGATGAGGACCTTGTCCTCATGGGAGAGCTGCAGTATCCGCTCGTAGCAGGCCGTCGCGTCTTTCAGGAGCTCCTGCCTGAGCGTCCTGTTCTGTTCATTGTCATCGGCGTCCGCCAGGTAGAGGGCCATGCTCGTGCTGTAGTCGGCAAGCTCCTGGAGTGACGCGAAGTGCTCGTCGGCGCTGCCAGCAGCCTCCCGGTGCGCCACGAGCTCTTTGGACATGTCGACGGCGCATTTCATGAACTGGATATCGTCGGACAACGAGAAGAGTTTCTTGAAGGAGAGGGCTTTTGCCTTTACGATCGCTGCATGCTCCACCGGATACGGGCCCGGGGTGTAGATGCGCGATGCCTCGTCGTATGCCTCGATCGCTTTCATGAGAGATTGCTCGGCCCCCCTGCGGTGCTCGGTCTCCGCGAGCTCGAAATGGATATCGCCGAGCGCCTGGTGTATCGAAGCCCGGACCCGGGCCGCATCGCCGGGCGGAGCACCCGCCTCCTGCGCAAAGAGGTCGACAAAGGTGAGGGCCGACGCAAGCAGCGATTCCGCTCGTTTGAGATAGGCCGTGCGGTCCCTGACCTGGAGCTTCGTAATGCAGGCGAGATAGAGCAGCCCGAGATGGTAGTAGGTTTCTCCTCTCTTCAGCTCCTCGCCGATGCCGATGCCCGCAGAAGGCAGATGCCGGAGAAATTCCTCATAGCTCTGAATGGCGCTGCTCGAGAATTCGGGAGCGCCGCCCGCCTTCTTCCGGAAGCACTGGCCCTCACCATACCTGCAGAGCGCGTAAATATCGGGGAAGAGCATTCCCCTTCCGCTGCCCGTTGCGGAGCGGCTCACCTCTCCATAGATTTTCAGCGCGTCGTCCAGCATGCCGTTCTGGACAAGGGCCTCGGCGTTGTCCAGCCGGGCCAGGAGCTTCTGGCGCGTACGCTTTCGCGACTCCTCGAGGGCGTAGTTATAGAGGACTGCGCCGGCGACAATCGCGATTATTCCTATGAGACTTCCGAAGAATACCGTGAACACGATACTGCGTTCTCTTCCTCCGGCGGGCAGCGGGCTGCTCCCGGCAATGGATATGCTTTCCTTATCGGGGAAAAGAGGAAGCGGTACACTCCGGCAAGCCCTCCGTTGAGGGGGGGGGACTAACGGACGTGTCTGCCTTTCGGCTTGAGGCGCTTCAGGAGCGTACGGGCATCCAGGGCGTTCAGCACGTCGCCCTTCTCCAGCCACCCTCTCCTGGCGATAGATACCCCGTAGCTCATGAAGTCGAACTGGTTGGTGACATGGGTGTCGGTGCTGATGACGAGGGGGATGCCCCTCTCCTTTGCCTTCCTGACGTACCGGTCGGTGAGGTCGAGACGGAAGGGCGAGGCGTTGATCTCGAGGGCGGTGCCGGTCTCCGCCGCCGCTGCAAAGAGCGTATCCATATCCAGCTCATAGGCATCCCGCTCGCCGATGAGCCTGCCCGTGGGATGGCCGATGATGCTTACATAGGGATTCCTCATGGCGGCGACGATCCGGGAGGTGAGCTGGTCTCTTGATTGCTTGAACCCCGAATGGACCGAGGCGACGACGATGTCGAGCTCCTTCAACGCCTCATCCGGGAAATCGATGCTGCCGTTGCTCCTGATATCGACCTCGGTGCCTTTCAGCACCCTGAATCCCTTCAACTTCTTATTCAACGCATCCAGCTCTTCGCCCTGTTCGCGGAGCCGCTCAACGGTCAGGCCGTGCGCTACGGCGAGGCTCCGGGAGTGGTCGGTTATGGCGATATAGGAATACCCGTGCTTCCGCGCCGCTTCCACCACCTGCTCGAAGGTATGGGCGCCGTCGCTCCATTTGGAGTGCACGTGGAGATCTCCTTTCATATCGTCGAGGGTTATCAGCTGAGGGAGCGAGCCCGTCAGCGCCGCCTCGATTTCCCCCTGGTCTTCCCGAAGCTCGGGGGGCACATAGGAAAGGCCGAGAATGCGATAAACATCCTCCTCCCTCTCGCCGCCGAGCTTCTTGTTATCCCTCTCGCGGAAGATACCGTACTCGTTGATCTTAAGTCCCTTCCTCACGGCCATCTCCCGCAAGCGTACGTTGTGCTCTTTGCTCCCGGTGAAATAGGCGAGGGCTGCGCCGTAGGAATCCTTCTCGACAACCCGCAGGTCCACCTGGAGCCCCTCAGCGATAATGACGCTCGATTTGGTGGGACCGTGCGCCAGAACCTCTTTTACCTGCGGGAGATTCACGAAGACCTCCATCACCTGATCGGGCTTCTGTGAGGTGGCGAGGAGATCGATATCCTTGACCGTGTCTTTCCATCTCCTGATGCTTCCTGCGATATCGAGATTGCCGACCGGGGCTTTCTTCTTGAGTTGTTCGTAGATATCGTTGGCGACCGGCAGGACCTTGCCGATGGGCTGCCGCTCCTTGCCCCGCTTGATCATCCGGATGCCTTTGAGGATATTCTCTTCCGTCTTCGCCTTGATGTTCGGCAGCTCCCTCAGCCTGTGCTCCATGGCGAGCCTCTCGAGCTCATCGAGACTCTTCACCTGCAACTGCTCATAGAGCTGTTTCGCCGTCTTGGGGCCGAGGCTCGGCACCGCAAGGAGGGTCAGCAGTCCGGCAGGCATCTCCGCCTTCAAGTCCTCATATGCCTTAATTTTTCCGGTCGCGAGATACTCCTCGATCTTGCCGGCCAGGTCCTTGCCGATGCCGGGGATCTTCGTAAGCTCTTCGCGGGAAATGTTCTCGACGTTTTTCGAGAGGCTTTCGATGTTCAGTGCAGCCCTGCGATAGGCGCGGATGCGGAAGGGGTTCTCGTCCTTCAATTCGAGGCGGTCAGCGATCTCGTTGAACAGCCGGGCGATCTCCTGGTTCTTCATGCCACCGGCTCCCTCTGCATCATCTCCCTAAGCATCCGCGCATTTTTCGGCGCATAGCCGAACGCATCGTTATTGAAATAGATGAACACGTCTTTCCCGTTATTCATATACGCTCTTATCCGCTCCGCATCGTGCTCGAGGAACTCTCGCGAATAGTCTCCGTCGATCCCTTGTGCGCCATGCCGCCGCAGGTAGACGAAATCAGCGGTAACCGGCAGATCGAAATTGAACTCCGGCGCATCGGCCATGCAGATGCTCACTTTATTTCTTTTGCAGAGATCGATCACCTCATCGGTGATCCAGCTCTCGTGCCGGAATTCGAAGGTCTGCCGGGCGGGATACTTCTTGAGGAGCTTGAGGAACGTATACAGCCTGTCGCTATCCTCGTGAAAGTTCGGCGGCAGCTGCCAGAGGACGACCCTGAGCTTCTCCTTCAGGGGAGCCGCCCTCTCGAAAAAGAGATCGAGCGAATCCTTGGAGTCCGCGAGCCGCTTCAGGTGGGTGATGAACCTGCTCCCCTTGATCGCAAAGGCGAAGTCGGCAGGGGTATCGTGGTACCAGTGGTTGAACGAGCTGACGAGCGGGAGCCGGTAGAAGGTGACATTCAGCTCGACGGTAGAGAAGACCGACCGGTAGTATTCGAGCCACCGCTTCTGCGGCAGCCCTTCGGGATAGAAGGTCCCTTTCCAGTGCTTGTAGTTGAATCCGCTGCAGCCGATGTAGAGCTTTGGCATACCTAAATTGTATCACGTGAAAGAGGAATGGACTTCCGAAGTGGTGCGCGCTGCCTTTGCTCTTTCTTGACTCCCCGCGCGAGACCCGATAAAATCCCATGAGAGCTGCATCAAATATGAATAAGGAAACGGCAGGGCGCGATCCGTAAGTTCTCTATGGCACGGGATATTAGAATTTGCTTTATCGGCGATTCATTCGTTAACGGTACCGGTGACGAAACCGCGCTCGGGTGGGCGGGGCGTCTCTGCGCCGCCGCTTGTCAGAGCGGCATACCGGTCACCTATTACAACTTAGGCATCAGGCGGGATACGAGCAAGGATATCCTGCTTCGCTGGGAAAATGAGTGCGCCCTGCGGCTGCCTGATTTTTGCGATGGGCGGGTCGTCGTCTCGTGCGGCGTGAACGATACGGTCATTGAGGATGGAACGCTGCGCGTTCGCCCTGAAGACTCCTGCGCTCATATCCGCGAGATCCTGCGCGGAGCACAAAAATACGGCGTGATCATGGTCGGCCCGCCGCCTGTCGATGACGATGAGCAGAACGTGCGAATCAAGGCCCTTGCAGCCGCTTTTGAGCACGAGGCAAAAGGACTGGGCGTCCCGTACATCGACCTCTTCACGCCTCTCGCCGCCGATGCCGCTTTCAAAAAGGAAATTGCCGGCAATGACGGTGCCCACCCGCGGAGTAACGGCTACTTGAAGATGGCAACAATTATTAGGTCGTCACCACAGTGGTGGTTCCCTGCGCCCTAGGAGAACGTCGGCATAAACGCGCACGGGCCTCGCCTCACTCAGGACGTTTGCATCCCGTCGCCTCTCGAGTGGTACGAGAAGTGCTCCCGTGGCATTGCCGAGGCGCGCTCCCTCCCGAAAGAGTGCAGGAGCTCGACCTCGCCCTGAAGATCGCCGTCGGGATTGAATAGTAAAACAGAACAACTAAGAGATAAACTCCTCAGTATCAACCTCCCTCTGCATAAAGCCCCCCCCTCAAGCCCCTGGCGCAGTTTGCTGATTTTATATACCGTTTCCTGCACCATAGGTACACCAGCCATCAATCAACATCAACACGCATTTGTCGAGAATAAGCTCGAGCATTTGCGGCTTCCTTTGCCGCTTCTGATGCACTCTGTTTAGAGCATTGCCATTATACCCTACAATGTAGTATAATGAAATATGGGAATTGTTAAGAAGACTATCGGCAGAAGCGAGTATGCATACCTTGTCACGAGAGAAGGCAAAAGAGTAGTGCACAGGTATCTCGGCCCTGCTGACAGACCTGATGTGAAGCAATTCATCGAAGAAAGGAAGGGTTTGCAAATGGTGCCCGAGAGATTTCGTGCCTTATTCTGGGATACCAGTCTAAAGAACATTCATCTTAAAAAGCACGCGCGAAATGTCATTGAAAGGGTTCTTGAGTACGGGAATCTGGACGCTATACGGTGGATACAGCAGGTCTACCCTACTCAGACCATTATTGAAGTCCTCCGTACGAGCCGGGCGGTAAGTGAAAAATCCCGTGGCTTCTGGGAGATATGGTTCGGAGGCAAATATGCATAAGGAATGTTTGCCCTTAAAAGGATGGGCAGTACTCGGCTCTCTTAAAGAAACAGTTTCTGATTATCAAGCGGTGCTGGCGGGGGGGACGGCGCTGGCGCTTCATATCGGCCATCGGGTTTCTGTAGACCTGAATTTTTTCACTGAAAAGGACGTTAAAGTGGACCCCCTGATTAAAAAAATAAAGACTGCGGGAATGGTCTTCCAAGTAACTTCAGAAGGCGAGGGGTATTTAGTTGCTGAAATCGATGGAGTGAAATTCTCTTTGATTCACTATGAATACCCGTTTACTGCCCCTGTTCTCTACAAAGGCATCCTAATCGCGAGTATTCTTGATATTGCCGGCATGAAAGCTGTTGCCCTAAGTCAAAGAGGGACGAAGAGGGATTTTGTGGATATGTACTTCGTCCTCCAGGGCATCCCTTTCCATAAAATAGCTGAGCACATGGTAAAAAGATTCGGCAAAGAGAGAACCAATCCCGTCCATATAGGAAAGTCGTTCACCTACTTTGCCGATGCAGAGTCCAACTACGACCCCGAGTACATAGGGAAGAAGGTGTCGTGGGAGGCGGTGAAGACGTTTTTCAGGAAACACGCGAAACAGTTTACGCTTGATTTGGACGTTGCCGTTACGAACGGCCCTGCGAATTGACATGAGTAATCTAATGCAGGAGAAAGGGGAGGAGAAAGGGGAGGAGAAAGGGGAGGAGAAAGGGGAGGAGAAAGGGGAGGAGAAA
>JBFMHE010000037.1 GCA_040752355.1 Nitrospirota bacterium
CCAAACTCGGAATTTGCCACTTGTACCTTGGAATCTCCAGTGCGAAGCACTGGTCCGTTCGACTTGCATGTGTTAAGCACGCCGCCAGCGTTCGTTCTGAGCCAGGATCAAACTCTCATAAGTTTTCTTCCTGTCTTTTAAAAAGCGAAGCTTGGCTGAAACGTGACGTTGGCTCGTCACGCACGTATTTAGCAGTTATCAAAGAGCGGTTCGCCAAACGGCGAGTATTAATCTAACCCATCTGATGGGGGCATGTCAAGGGGAGTCAAACGGGGTGTCAAGCCAAATGCAGAGCACAACCCTCAACAACGATATTTATACTATCATAAGATGGCCCCTTTTTGCACAGACCCCGTGGTACAATAGATAAATTCATTACGTCTCCCGGAGGTCCCCATGTTAAGCATGAAGAATGTGGAGCCGGTACAGCTTACGCTGGACTCCCGGTTCAAATTCAACTGCCATAAAGGAATCGGCTGCTTCACCAAATGCTGCAGCAACATAGCCATCATGCTCACCCCTTATGACATCGTCAGATTAAAGAACAGGCTGGGGATGGTATCGGGTAAGTTCCTGCTCAAGTACGCGTTTATCGATATCGATGAGAAGACCTCCCATCCTTTCGTCTTCCTGAAGATGAACGAGGATGCCGAGAAGAAATGCCCTTTCGTCACTCCCGACGGATGTACCGTCTACGCCGACCGTCCTGCAAACTGCAGGTATTACGCCGTAGGGCAGGCGTCGCTCAAGAAGATGAACGAAAAGATCAATGCCCCCATGACCGAAGAGTTTTACTTCCTCGTCAAGGAAGAACACTGCCTCGGCTTCAATGAGGACAAGGAGTGGACCGTCCGGGAGTGGAGAGACGACCAGGGCGTCGATGTCTATGACGATATGAACCGGGGATGGAAGGAGATACTCTTCAGGAGGAACCTGCCCGGGCATGCGCTGGATGAAAAGAAGCAGAAAGCATTCTACATGGCCTGCTACGATGTCGACCGCTTCAGGGATTTCGTATTCGAGAGCAAATTCCTCGATCACTTCGAGGTCGACCCTGCGCGCCTGGAGAGGATGAAGAACGATGATACCGAGATGATGAAGTTCGGCTTCGACTACGCGAAGTTCATCCTCATGATGGAAGAGACGCTGAAGAAAAAGGCGTAATGCGTTATGGCGCTTATTGCGCTAGAGCGAAAAACATGGACGCCTTATCATATCTGTTCAGCGGTACTGTTTTCGTGTTCTCTGTGGTAACGCTATAACGCTGTACGCTTGCCGCTATACCGCGCCTTTAACTGGCCGCACGCTGCCAGGATGTCCTGCCCTTTGCTCTTGCGAATGATCGCCGTCATGTGAGCGGCAAGGAGGATGTTCTGGAACGCGAGCACCTGCTGATCGTCGGGCCGCTGGAACTCGGCGCCGGGGTACGGATTGAAGGGTATGAGGTTTATTTTGGAAGGGATCCCCTTGAGCAGCTCCACCAGCCGCCGCGCGTCCTCGAGCGAATCATTCACTCCTTTCAGGAGGACATACTCGAACGTTATCCTCCTCCCCGCCTGAAGGGGAAACTTGCGACAGGCGTCGAGGAGGACCTTGAGCGGATAGGTCCGGTTGACCGGCATGAGCTGATCACGCACTTCGTCGGTGGCCGCGTTGAGCGAGATGGCGAGCTTCACCTTCGGCCCCTTGTGCGCGAGCTCGAGAATCTTCGGCGCCAGGCCCGAGGTGGAGAGGGTGATCCTCTTCGCAGAGATCTTCACCAGCTCCGTAATCCTCCAGAGGGCTTCGACGACATTATCGAAATTGGCGAGCGGCTCACCCATGCCCATGAGGACGATATTGGTGATCCGTCCCGGTGCAATGGTCCTGTTTACCGCGATCACCTGGTCGACGATCTCATAGGCTTCGAGGTTCCTCTTCAACCCCATCGTGCCGGTGAGGCAGAACCTGCAGCACATGGCGCAGCCCACCTGCGAGGAGATGCAGAGCGTCAGCCGGTCCTCATCAGGGATGAGCACGCTCTCTATGCTCTCCCCGTCCCCGAGGCCGAAGAGAAACTTCTCGGTGCCGTCACTCGATCGCTGCCGGCTGAGCACCGCAAGGGTGCTGATGTACGCCTGCTCCGCCAGCTTCTCCCTGAGATCTTTCGAAAGCTCGGTAACATCCTGAATCGACTCTGCATACCGCTCGTAAATCCAGTGGAGGATCTGACGCGCCCGGTACGCCGGCAGTCCGGCAGCTTTGATGAAAGTATCGAGCTCCTGTTTCGTCATCGCTTTGAGATTGGTCTTCACCATCGGTGTCCTGTCGGATGAGTATAATCCGTTTATTATAGCACTTCGGCAGTTAAGCCCTTTGCAGAGGCTGATCGACTGATCGACAGGGCCTTCAGTCTCGAAGTGAAGCGGAGGCATACCGAATCCGGTAAAGCATATACCTTCGCCGTTGCGGACCGTCACGAGGAACTTCCTCACCAGCCAGCCCCTTTGTTTTAAGATTATCACCTTATATCTTCAGGTTAATGGAACGATATGCGCCTGAGGAATTTGCCCCCTTTAAGTCATTCTGTACATAGTTTTCCCCCTCCCCTGTAGATACTCACCTCCGTTTATCTTTATTTTTCAATCTCCCGTGTCTCGAGGCCAGGATTGGCATACTAAATGCAAATATTCCGGAAGAAAGGCGTTAAAGCATTTTCTGTTTTTCTCGAATATAAGAAGCAAATAACGCGGCGGAGGAAATAATGTACAAACCCGGCTAGAAAGACGGAGGGCCTGCCCCGGAGGCAGGTACAAGAGTATGGGATACGAGACAGTAGTAGACAGGGCAACGGTCAAGTGGTGGGAGGAGCTCGAGCAGTACAAGAAAGAAAACTGGTGCTGCACTACGCTCAAGGAAGGCGCTTTCGAAGAGCACCTCGGTCTCGAATTCAGCGGCTTCCTCCCGGTACGGTTCAGCGTCAACTACTGCTGCCAGTGCGGCAGCCCGATCAAAGAGGGCCACGAGAAGAACGAAGAGGGAAGCGACGACTGGTGCTGCAGGCTGATGCGCGCCATGGGGTTCGAATGGCTCGAGTTCAGAAATGCAGAAAACGATATCAGCACCATACGGGTGAACCACTGCTTCCACTGCGGACGGAAGATACGGAGTACGCTGAAGGTGATAACCAAGTAGGGCCCCTGCTCCACCGTCGCTGTCCAAAGAGGGGGGATACATAGGTGCAGGGCACTTCATTATTAACCATCACCTGGACACTTCTTTTTGGAGACGCGAGATCAAACCAGTGAAGGTTGGTCTGTCTCCCTTCCCCCTCGCGCAAGCATACCAGGAATTTTCAAGGCTCGTATCGTCAGGTCTTGCTTGACAACCCCTTTATTGCTCTCCATAATATGACATTACGTGATCTATCGGGGCTCCCGGGAGAAACCGACCATGGCTTTGCAGAGGGCCGTAAACAGTTCTGGCAGCGGCAAGAGGAGTATCGTATCGTCTCTTGCGTTGGCGCTTTTCCTCCTTTTTACTTTCATACTGCCCCTTCACCACCACGATGACGGCGACCATGCTGACTGCTTCCTTTGTATAGCGGGACACCATGCGTCGCTGGTACATACCACGAGCGTCTCACTCGACGTTCATCAGCCCCCCTCGGTCTTCGAGGTAACCCAGGAATCGTTACTGTTCGCCTCGCTGCTCCTTACCAAGCGGAGCAGCAGGGCCCCTCCCGTGTAATACCCCTTTTCTACTCGTCGTGAAGCCCGCAGGGATGAGTTATCTCCGCCCGTGCGGCGCCGCGCATTAACAATACGGAGGGATACATGAGAAAAGGAACGGTATTCTTTGCGCTCTTTTTTATACTCTCTTTTGCTGTCGACTCCTTCGGGAGCGACTTCGAATCGCGACTCAAAGCGCTCGAGGAGACGATCAGGCACCAGGGGAAAGTGATCGAAGAGCAGCAGCGTACGATCAATCAGCTGAAAGAGCAGCTGCAGGAGACAAAAAAAGTCGAGACAGCAGCGGCTGGAGCAACAGAGGTGGCCGAAGAGAAAAAGGGCGGGCTCACGGGCCTCTTCAGCGGTAAAGACAGTATGAACCCGAACATCTCGCTTGTCCTCAACACCTTCGCCTATCATTCGAATCTCCGGGAGA
Source organism: Nitrospirota bacterium (assembly GCA_040752355.1). Classification (NCBI taxonomy): domain Bacteria; kingdom Pseudomonadati; phylum Nitrospirota; species Nitrospirota bacterium. The sequence goes on from JBFMHE010000037.1 coordinate 4,147, forward strand.
GCGAGCTCGAGGCCAGGGGAATCCCCGGCTACACCGCTGAGGGGACTTCCATCAGGAAAGGATTTACTATCGACTCCGCCGAGCTCTTCCTCTTTGCGCCGGTGGACCCCTACTTCAATCTCTATGCCACGATCCCCGTCACCGAGGATGGCGTCGAGCTCGAAGAGGCCTACTTCGTCACTACATCGCTGCCGGCAGGCCTCCAGCTCAAGGGCGGAAAATTCAAGAGCGGCTTCGGGAGGATCAACGCCCAGCATCCCCATCAATGGGACTTCGTCGATATCCCTTTGCCGTACAGGGCTTTCACCGGAGAGGAAGGGATCATAGAAAAAGGCGCTCAGCTCACCGTTCTCCCCGAGCTGCCCTTCTACATCCTTTTGGGCTTTGAAGTGCTCCAGGGCCAGAATGAGGTGCTCTTCGGTCCTGATGCACGGTCAGGCCCCCATGCGATTGCGGCCTTTGCAAAGGCCTCCGTCGATATCGGGGATGGTTCAACCCTGCTCTTCGGGCCCTCGGTTATCACCGGCGATACAAAGACCGGCTCTGCCGCCGAGAGCACCGACCTCTCAGGAGACGCCACCCTCTACGGGATGGAGCTGACCTACAAGTGGAAGCCTTCGAAACAGCGGAGCTTCACCCTCCAGAGCGAATACCTTTACCGCACACAGAAGGGCGACCTGAGCACCCTGGAAGATGACGTTGTCATAAACGTCGAGAGTCTCAAACGCGAGCAGGACGGGCTCTATGTCCAGGGCGTCTATCAGTGGGGCCGCTGGCGGGGCGGCGCGCGCTACGACCGGCTCGACCTCTTTAAGGATGACTATTCCCTTGGCGGAGATCCTGTCGCGTTCGGCAAGGACCCCTGGCGGGCATCGGGAATGCTCGAATTCAACCCCTCCGAGTCCTCGCGGATACGGCTCCAGTATACCCACGACCGGGCCGCCCGCAACGCCAGGGCGAACAACGAGCTCTTCCTCCAGTTCATCTTCGGTATCGGCGCCCACGCCGCCCATTCCTTTTAGGAGGTGCAGAGAATGAAAAACATCATGAGCGCGTTCCTCGTTATCCTGCTGTGCGCACAGAGCGGATTTGCCGAGGTGAAGGCCGTTGCCACACTCCCCTGGATAGAGAGCATCGTCAAGGAAGTAGGAAAAGATAAAGTCAGCGTGACAGCTCTGGTCAAGCCCGCGCAGGACCCGCACGCTCTCGAGGCGAGGCCCGGCATGGTACTCGCCGTCCGCAAAGCGGACCTTCTCGTGTACAACGGTCTGGACCTCGAGGCGGGCTATCTGCCGGCCCTCGTAGAATCATCGCGGAACCCGAAAATACAGCCCGGACAGACCGGCAATCTGGACTGCTCACGATTCGTCTCGGTGATCGAGGCAGGAGGAAGGCTGGATAGAAGCATGGGGGATGTCCATCCGTTCGGCAATCCCCATTACCATTTCTCGCCGGGGAACATTGCCCGCGTGGCACAGGGTATCGCCGCCGCGCTCTCCCGGCTCGATCCGCCCAATAGCAGCTTCTATAACGCTAATCTCCGGGCGTTTACCGCCACGCTCCGCGAGAGAGAGAAGCAGTGGCATGCGAAGCCTCTCAAGGGAAAGCAGTTTATCGCCTATCACAAGCTCTTTGAATATCTTGCCGCCGAGTTCGGGTTCACCATTGCAGGATACATCGAGCAAAAGCCCGGAATCCCGCCGAGCAGCGGGCATATGCACAGGCTTATCGAAACAATCACGCGTATCAAGCCCGCCGGCATACTGACCACCACGGTGTACGGAGGAAAAGAGACCTCCTTTGTGCATGAAAAAACCGGTCTGAAGGTCATCGAGCTTCCTCATGATGTCGGGGCGTCGGACAAGGCGAAAGACTGGTTCGGGATGATGGACACCGTGGTCTCGATGCTTGAGTGAGAGGGAGACGACGATGGAGGCGCTCGACCTGCTCGCGTATCCTTTTGCGGTATCGGCCCTGCTGGTGATCATCCATGCCTATTTCGGCATTCATGTGCTGGAACGGGGAATCATATTCGTCGATCTTGCTCTGGCCCAATTCATCGGGCTCGGGATCGCCGTATCATTCCTTCCAGGCCTTCCAGTCCTTCCAGTCCTTGCAGGGTACGATGGCGCCGGGCGGTATGCGCTGTCGCTCCTCTTCGGGCTGCTGGGCGCCTCCGTCCTCTCGCTCTCGCGGGCTATCAAGAAGATCGTCAATATCGAAGCTTTTATCGGGGTCTTATATATCTTCTCCCTGGCCGGAAGCATTCTTGTCCTCGACCGCACGCCCCACGGCATGGAGGAGTTCAAGGCGATCCTGAACGGCAATATCCTGTGGGTCAATGGGCAAGACGCTCTCTACGCCGCTCTTCTCTATGCGGCTGTCGGCATCTTCCATCTCATTTTCCACCGCCGGTTCTTCGCCCTCTCTTCCGAAGGGAGCGGCGCCTTGATATGGGAGCTCCTCTTTTTCTTCAGCTTCGCCGTGGTGCTGATCAGCTCCGTCAGCCTCGCAGGCATACTGCAGGTATTCTCATTCCTCGTTATCCCGGTGCTTACCGGGAAGCTCTTCGCCAGGAGTACGCTCTCGCTCTTCCTCCTCTCCTGCGGCATAGGGATTATCACTTCCTTTGCCGGTATTGTGCTGTCCCATGCCTTCGATCTGCCGACAGCGCCCCTCATTGTCTTCTCGCTGAGCGTGGCGCTCCTTGCCGCACTCACCGTTAAGACGGTGATACTCAAATAATCATCCACCCGTGAACTGAAAAGGGGAGCTCCTGTGAGCTCCCCTCGGGTATTTTTATTTTATGTCTTTTACGTTCCCATCTCCCAGCTCTGGAGATACTTCTTCTGCTCGGGGGTGAGGCTGTCGATCCTGATGCCCATCGCTTTTAACTTGAGGCGGGCGATCTCCTTGTCGATCTTTTCGGGGACGCTGTAGACCGTCTTCTGGAGTTTCTTTGCGTTCTTCACCATGTACTCGGCGCAGAGGGCCTGGTTGGCGAAGCTCATGTCCATGACTGCGGAAGGGTGGCCTTCGGCTGCGGCGAGGTTGATGAGCCTGCCTTCGCCGAGGAGATAGATCCTCTTGCCGCTCTTGAGCGTGAACTCCTCGACGAAATCCCGCATCTCTCTCCTCGCCTTGGACATCTTGGCAAGGCTCTCGATATCGATTTCGACATTGAAGTGGCCCGTATTGCTGATGATCGCGCCGTCCTTCATCAAGGGGAAGCACTCCTTGGAGATGACGTTGATATCGCCGGTGGCGGTGACGAAGATATCGCCGATCCTCGCCGCTGCTTTAACCGGCATCACTTCGAAGCCGTCCATGGTCGCCTCGAGCGCCTTGAGCGGATCGATCTCGGTGATGATGACGCGGGCACCCATGCCCCTGGCCCTCATGGCAACGCCCCTGCCGCACCAGCCGTATCCGGCTATCACGAAGACGGAACCCGCGATCAGCCTGTTCGTGGCCCTGATAACGCCGTCCATCGTGCTCTGGCCAGTGCCGTAGCGGTTATCGAAGAGGTGCTTTGTGTAGGCATCATTGACAGCGATGATGGGATACTGGAGCGCGCCGTCGGCTGCCATCGCCTTGAGCCTGATCACGCCCGTGGTTGTCTCCTCGGTCCCGCCGATCACGTTCTTGAGCAGCCCCTTCTCCTCCTTGTGGAGCACGGAGACGACATCAGCGCCGTCGTCCATGGTTACCTGGGGGCCGAGGGCAAGGGAGTCCTTGATGTGCCGGTAGTAGGTCCTGGTATCTTCTCCTTTTATGGCAAAAACCGAGATATCGGAGTTCTTCACCAGCGACGCGGCTACGTCATCCTGCGTGCTCAGGGGATTCGAGGCGCAGAGGGCTATCTGCGCACCGCCGGCCTTGAGGGTCTCCATAAGGCTGGCGGTTTCCGTGGTTACGTGAAGACAGGCAACGACCCGTATGCCTTTCAGCGGCTTCTCTTTGGCGAACCGCTCGGCGATGCTCTTCAGCACCGGCATCTCCTGGGCAGCCCACTCGATCCTCAGCTTTCCTTTTTTCGCGAGTCCGATATCCTTAACGTCGTGCTTAACCATTCATCCTCCTCTAAAATCCGTAACGCGTAATGCGTAACGGGTGACGGGTGAAACTATTATCAATTTCCGACATGATTATACAGCATCGTTGTCAACTAACCATTGCAACAAGGACACACCGCGAACCGCGCAAAAGAGCACGCCGATCACGGAGTACGCATCACGCATTGCGGCTGTTACACTCCGGCTGCCTTCTTCAGGGTTGCCGCCATATCGGTCACTTCCCAGGTGAACCCTTCTTCGTTTCTGCCGAAGTGGCCGTAGGCTGCGGTCTTCTTGTAGATCGGCTTCCGGAGCTGCAGCTTCTCGATGATGCCCTTGGGGGTCATATCGAAATTCTTTACGATAATCTTCGCTATCTCTTTTTCGTCTATTTTGCCGGTGCCGAAGGTATCGACAAAGACCGAGACCGGCTCGGGCACGCCGATGGCATAGGCGAGCTGGATCTCACAGCGTCCGGCAATGCCGGCTGCAACGATATTCTTGGCGATATAGCGCGCCATGTACGAGGCGGAGCGGTCGACCTTCGAGGGGTCCTTTCCCGAGAACGCTCCCCCGCCGTGGCTCCCGACGCCGCCGTAGGTGTCGACGATGATCTTCCTCCCGGTCAGTCCCGTATCGCCCTGCGGACCGCCGATAACGAACCGTCCGGTAGGGTTGATGTGATAAACGACCGACTCCTCATCGAGCAGCGAGGAAGGGACCACCGGCTTGATGACCTTCTCGATGACATCTTCTCTCAGCTCCTTGAGGGTCACGTCAGGGCTGTGCTGGGAAGAAATGACGATGGTCCTCACCTTGTGCGGCTTCCCGTCCCTGTACTCGATCGAGACCTGCGATTTGCCGTCGGGACGGAGATAGCCGAGCACGTCCTTCTTTCTCACTTCGGTCAGCTTCCTCGTGAGCTTGTGCGCGAGCATGATGGTCATCGGCATCATCTCGGGGGTCTCGTCGCAGGCGAACCCGAACATAAGGCCCTGATCGCCGGCGCCGCCGACATCGACGCCCATCGCGATATCCGTCGACTGCTTATCGATAGAAGTGATGACCGCGCAGGTCTCGTAATCGAAGCCGTACTTGGCCCTCGTATACCCGATGTCCTTTATCGTATCCCTGACGATATCGGGGATGTGGACGTAACAGTTGGTCGTGATCTCTCCTGAAACAAAGGCCATGCCCGTGGTAACGAGGCATTCGCAGGCGACCCGCGCTATAGGGTCCTGCGCTATAATCGCGTCGAGCACCGCATCCGAGATCTGATCGGCTATCTTATCGGGATGCCCCTCGGTCACCGACTCAGACGTAAACAAAAAATCCCTGCTATTCCCCATAGTTCACCTCCGCTGTAATTTCATCACCTGAATTTTAAAATTCCCCTATGCGCTTCCCGCTTTATGACTGCTTGACAAGCTCTTCGGCGATCTGTACCGCGTTCAATGCAGCGCCCTTCCTGAGGTTATCGGCAACAACCCACAGAGCGATCCCCTTCTCGACCGACTCGTCCTCCCTGATCCTTCCCACATAGACTTCGTCCTTGCCTGCTGCGTCGAGGGGCAACGGATAGAGATGCTTCTCCGGCGCGTCGAAGACGGTGACGCCCGGCGCATCGGCGAGCAGCGACCGCACCTCGTTCGCAGAGAGCTTCCTTTCGGTCTCTATGTTCAGCGACTCCGAATGCCCCCTGAAGACCGGCACCCGGACCGCCGTAGCGGTCACCCTGATGGTGTCATCGCCCATGATCTTTCTCGTCTCGTTCGCCATCTTCATTTCCTCTCTGGTATAGCCGTTCTCGAGGAAGGCATCGATCTGCGGCAGGACATTGAAGGCGATCTGGTGGGGATAGACCTCGCGCCGCATCTCCCTGAAGCTCAGCAGGTCCGACGTCTGCTGCAAGAGCTCGTCCATCGCCTTTTTCCCGGTGCCCGAAACCGCCTGGAACGTCGTCACCACAACCCGCTTTATCCTCGCCGCATCGTGCAGCGGCTTCAGGACGACGACCATCTGTATGGTGGAACAGTTGGGGTTGGCGATGATCCCCTTATGCCGCTTCAGATCGTGGGGATTCACCTCGGGCACCACGAGCGGCACCCCGGGATCCATCCTCCACTGACTCGAATTATCCACCACCACGCAGCCCGACTCCACTGCCACCGGCGCCCATAACCTCGAGCGCTCGGCGCCCGCCGAGAAAAGGGCTATGTCGACGCCCTTGAACGAGTCCTCCTCGAGCGTTTCTACCGGGATATCGCTTCCCTCGAACTCGAGGGTCTTGCCCCGGGACCGCTCGGAGGCGAAGAGCCGCAGCCGCTCTGCCGGGAACTGCCGCTCCTCGAGAACGGCGATCATTTCATTTCCCACAGCGCCGGTAGCGCCGACCACCGCGACAACATAGGAATCTTTCTTTGTGAGCATCAGCGGTTACCCTGCTCCCGCTCTACCAGGATGCGCAGCATGCGCCGGAGCGGCTCGGCCGCGCCCCAGAGCAGCTGGTCGCCGCAGGTGAATGCGTTCAGGAATGTCGGTCCCATATTCATCTTGCGCAAGCGGCCGACCGGGACAGTGAGCGTGCCGGTGATCGCCGCCGGGGTAAGCTCCTTCATCGTGATCTCGCGCTGGTTGGGTACGACCTTTACCCACTGGTTGTGGCCGGAAATCATATCGGTAATCTCATTCAGCGGAACATCGCTCGTCAATTTGATGGTAAGGGCCTGGCTGTGGCAGCGCATGGCGCCCACGCGCACGCAGGTGCCGTCGATGGGGACGGGATTCCCTTCGCGCCCGAGGATCTTGTTCGTCTCGGCCTGGCCTTTCCACTCTTCCTTGCTCTGGCCGTTTTCGAGCTGTTTATCGATCCAGGGAATGAGCGAGCAGGCAAGGGGTGCGCCGAAAAACTCCTTCGGATACGCATCGGAGCGGACATGCTCGGCCACGGTGCGGTCGATCTCGAGGATAGCGCTCGAGGGGTCGTCCAGGAGGCCCTCTACCGAGCTGTGCGCAGAGCCCATCTGCTTCAAGAGCTCGCGCATGTTGTTGGCGCCGGCGCCGGAGGCTGCCTGATAGGTCATGGCGCTCATCCACTCCACGAGCCCGCGCTCATAGAGCCCGCCCAGGGCCATGAGCATGAGGGAGACGGTGCAGTTTCCGCCGATGTAGTTCCTGATGCCCTTTGCCAGGCCGTCCTCGATCACCTTCAGGTTGACCGGATCGAGGATGATGATGGCGTCGTTCGTCATGCGGAGCGTGGATGCGGCATCGATCCAGTAGCCCTTCCAGCCCGCCTCGCGGAGCCTGGGGTAGATCTCGCTCGTGTAATCGCCGCCCTGACAGGTGAGGACGATATCCACCTTCCTGAGCTCATCGATGCTCTTCGCGTCCTTGAGCATCACCTCGCCCTTCCCCACAGCGGGTCCCTTGCCGCCCACGTTCGAGGTGGTGAAGAACACCGGCTCGACGAGATCGAAATCCTTCTCCTCGCGCATGCGGCCCATGAGCACCGAGCCGACCATGCCGCGCCATCCTACGAAACCCACTCGCATCATGATTCTACTCCTATCGGTAACGTTCTAACCCCACCCAACCTCCCCTTACCCTAAGGGGGGGCACGGAGGGGTTATGCTTTTAAACCAGCCCTGCCACCATGTCGCCGACCTGGGTGGTAGAATACCCCATTTTGCCGGCGGCCTGGCTCTTCATCTTTTTCATCGTCCCCATCATCGCCGCCTCGACCGCCTGCGCGGCCTTTGCTTCGCCGAGCGTATCGAGCATCATCATCGCGGCGCCGATGGCAGCGATGGGATTGATGACATTCTGTCCGGTATACTTCGGCGCGCTGCCGCCCATCGGCTCGAACATCGAGACCCCCTCGGGGTTGATGTTGCCTCCCGCCGCTACCCCGAGCCCGCCCTGGATCATCGCGCCGAGGTCGGTGATGATGTCGCCGAAGAGATTCTCGGTCACCGTCACATCGAACCACTCGGGGTTTTTCACGAACCACATATTCGCCGCATCGACATGGTTGTAGTCGCGCTTGAGCTCCGGGTAGTGCTTCGCGCCCATCTCTTCAAAGGCGCGGTACCAGAGGTCACCCGCATGGGTAAGCACGTTTCTCTTGTGAATGAGGGTAATCGGCTTCTCGGCGTACTTTTTATCTTTGGCGTTACGTTTCTTCTTCAGCTCGAAAGCGTACTTGAGACAGCGGTCGACCGTACGGCGGTCATATACCATCAGCTGCGTGGCGATCTCATCCGGGGTGCCGACGCGCGTCGCTCCGCCATGGCCCGTATAGATGCCGCCCGTGTTCTCGCGGATAACGACGAAATCGATATGCTCGGGGCCCTTGTCTTTGAGCGGGGTCTCGACATTGGGATAGAGCTTCACCGGCCGGAGATTGATGTACTGATCGAGGGCAAAGCGCGCCTTGAGGAGTATTCCGGTCTCGAGAATGCCGGGCTTTACATCCGGGTGGCCGATAGCGCCGAGGAAGATCGAATCGAATTTCCTGAGCTCGTCGATGGCGCTGTCGGGAAGCGTTTCACCGGTCTTCAGATAGCGCTCTCCCCCGAAGTCGAACTTCGTATATTCGAGCTTGAAGCCGAACTTCGCCGAAGCCGCATTGAGGACTTTGATGCCCTCTGCCACGACCTCCGGCCCTGTCCCGTCTCCCGGAATTACCGCGATCTTGTATGGTGTGCTCATGCCGCCGCTCCCTTCAGTTTTTTCTTTGTCCACTCGATCAGTCCGCCCGCTGCAATCAGCTCCTGCATAAAGGGGGGGATCGGCTTCGCAGTATACTGTTCGCCGGAGGTGACGTTCTTTATGGTCCCCTTGTCGGCATCGATCTCTATGGTATCGCCCTCCCTGATCCTCTCCGAAGCCTCGTCGGATTCGAAAATAGGGAGGCCGATATTGAAGGCATTGCGGTAAAAGATCCGCGCAAAGCTCTTTGCGACCACAGCCTGAATACCCGCGGCCTTGATGGCGATAGGGGCGTGCTCGCGTGACGAGCCGCAGCCGAAATTCTTGCCCGCAACAAGGAGATCGCCCGCTTTTACCTTGCCCGGGAACTCCTTGTCCGCGTCCTCCATGACATGACGCGCGAGCTCCTTCGGATCGGACGTAGTGAGATAGCGCGCCGGTATGATGGCATCGGTATCGACGTCATCCCCGAATCTCCAGACCTTACCCTTCAACAGCATTCTTGACCTCCTCGGGACATGCGGCTGAGCAGCTGGAAGCCGAAATCCGTTTCCCTGTCATTTGCCTTTTGAAAATCCACTATAATAAACTTTCTATTATACATTTGGTAAATAACAAATTTCTATGAAAAAAGTGATCGTGCTCCTCGGCCCTACCGCAGTGGGCAAAACCGCAGCCTCTCTCCTCCTTGCCAAGGCCCTGAAGACCGAGATCATCAGCGCCGACTCCATGCAGATCTACCGGCGCATGAATATCGGCACCGCCAAACCGACTGCCGAGGAGCGGCGGCAGGTTCCCCATCACCTGATCGATGTGGTCGAGCCCTGGGAGGCCTACAGCACGGGGGAGTATATCAAGCAGGTCGTTCCGATCATGGAGCGGCTCTTCAGCAGCGGCAGGCCCCCCCTCGTCGTCGGCGGCACGGGTCTTTATATAAAGGCGATGACCAGGGGCATCTTTACCGGGCCTTCAGCAGATTGGGAGCTGAGGGATGACCTGCTCCGAAAAGAGAGCGAAGAGCCGGGCTCGCTCTATGCCTATCTGAACGAGATCGACCCTGGTACCGCCGAAAGAATAGAGCCGGCCGACACCAGAAGGGTCATCAGGGCACTGGAAGTCTGCCTCAAGAGCAGCAGGAAGATGTCGGAGCTGCACCAGGAGCTGACCAGACCCCTCCCCTACGACTTTCTCAAGATGGGACTCACCAGGGACCGGAAAGAGCTCTACGGAATGATCGATAAGCGGGTCGACGCAATGATGGCGCAGGGCCTGCTCGACGAAGTCCGCCGGGTAGCGAGAGCCATAGATGCCGCGGAGACGCGGCGATGCGGAGGCGCGGGGAAAGGCACCGTGTCCCCGTGTCACCGTATCGCCACGTCATCTTTTACGTCCATGCAGGCGATCGGCTATAAGGAATTGATCACGCATCTGTCAGGCGAAATCAGCCTCGACGAGGCGGCCGCCTTGATCAAAAAACGGTCGAGAAATTACGCTAAACGGCAGTTTACGTGGTTCAGGAAGGAAGAAGGGATAACCTGGATCGATATCACGGGCATCCATGATGCTCATGAGATATTTAGAAAAATAAAAGAAATAATTCAGCGAGCAGGACAAGAAAATAGTTAATCGCCCTCTTGCTTCAAAACCGCCCGTATCTGCTTCCGCAGCTCGGGGAGCTCTTTCCTGGAAATGTTCCAGACAATTTTATAATCGATGCCGAAATAGAAATGGATAAGTTTGTCCCGCAAGCCTGCTATGCTTTTCCACTCAATCTCGGGATGTTTCAGTTTCAAGTCCTTGGAGACATTCTTGGCAGCCTCTCCAATGATTTCGAAATTACGAACAACGGCATCCTGAGTTTTTCTGTCCTCAAGGAACTTGCGATACGTGAACCCTTTTATGTAAAGGGCTACCATCTCCATCGCCTCCTGAATATCACCGAGAAACTCTCTATCTCTCCTCTTAGACATAGATCATGCTCTTTTTGATATCTTCGGCAACGGGCTTGTATCGCGGATTGCGGAAGCTCTCCTTGAAATGGTCAAAGGTCGCAACATCGACTTTCCTGCCCAATACCTCCTCAAGGTAGTCGGCAAGCGCAACAAACTCCAGGCCTAAAGGCCTCCCGAGGTCCACGAGAAGATCCACATCACTTTTTTTCTTCTGTGCCCCTTTTGCATACGAGCCGAACAGGATTATTCTTTCAACGCCGTAGTGATTCTTCAGATAAGGCAGCTCTCTCCTTAAGATCGAGACGACTTCCTCACGCGATAAGGTGGCTCTTCTCTTTTGCTGTCTTCTCATTTTCGTGCCCTTACTCGTTCAGATATCATAACCCTTGCTTCCAGGCACCTTCATCCGAAGCTATCAAAATTATCCTTGCTTCTCCAAAGGCTTTCATAATGTACGCCCCTGTAAATATTTTACAGATTGCTGCCCTCTTCCACAATCGCAAAGATACGATGCGACTACCAGTTTGGTTCAGCAATCAAATAATGTACCTGTCCCCTTTCTCCTCCCCTTTCTCCTCCCCTTTCTCCTCCCCTTTCTCCTCCCCTTTCTCCTCCCCTTTCTCCTCCCCTTTCTCCTCCCCTTTCTCCTCCCCTTTCTCC
>JBFMHE010000038.1:0-2689 GCA_040752355.1 Nitrospirota bacterium
ATGAAGCCGAAGCCTTTGGAATCGTTGAACCACTTTACTGTTCCGTTAGCCATTGTGTACCTCCTTACTTGTTAGTTGAACTTTCAGAAGGGCACAAATAAAAAGGCCACAAAGCTAAAAGTCTTTGTGACCGCGTGGGCTAAAAACTTCTGAAACTCTTTCTATACAATAGCACGTCCCGAGATAATTAGCAACATGAATAATGCGGGGCGGGCAAGAGCTGCCTTTTGTAGCATGCTTATGCCGCAGGTCCCAGGGCATCGTCTGCAATGAACTGCTTCAGTCCTTCCCCATAGGTCTGCCCCGAGAGGAGGAACCCTTCATTGTGGCTGCCGGCGATCCTGAGCATACGCTTCGGCGGCGCAGCCTTCTCGAAAAGCGCGAGGCCGTGCGAGAAAGGGATGACCTCGTCGTGCGGGCTGTGGACGATCAGTTTCGGGCAGGCGATCTTCCCGATCTTGTCGATGGTTGCATACCGGAACTTGGTAATGCGCCTCACCGGCAGCCAGGGGTAGAGCTCGTGCGCCATATCCGCGACCGAAGTAAACGAAGACTCCACGATAAGCGCAGCCGCACGCCTCCTCGTCGCGAGCTCGGCAGCCACCGCACCGCCCAGAGAGCGGCCGAAGAGGACGATCCGCTCCGGCGGCGCCTTCCGCTCGTGTACGAGATAGTCCCAGGCTGCCTCGGCGTCGAGGTACGTACCCTCTTCCGAGGGCCTGCCCTCGCTCTCGCCGTAGCCGCGGTAGTCGAAGATGAGCACGCTCAGGTTCAGGTCGTTGAATATTCTGATCGAGTCGAGCCGGTGCGAGATGTTTCCCGCGTTCCCGTGGCAGAAGAGGAGCACCCCCTGCTCGCTCTTCGCCGGCACATACCATGCCGACAGAGCGACACCGTCCTTTGTCCTCAGGCGCACCTCTGCGTACTCGAGGCCGATAAGGCGGGGCGTCAGCCTGACCTCTCTGGAGGGCATATAGACCATGCTCTCCTGCCTGAGATAGACGAGCAGGATAAGGCCGAGATAGATGACGATGAGCGCCGCAGCGGCTCCGAGCACGATCCGTATCACGATGGGGTCATTGTAGCACACCTCTCCCGCCCCCTTCCCGGGCAGTTCATTTTGCTTAAAATGCTGTATTTTATGATACTATATTCGTTACAGCAGTGCGATCATTATACCCGGGAGGATGGAACATGAAGATAATAGAAGGCGAGCTTCAGGCAAAGGGACTCACGTTCGGCATTGTCGTGAGCAGGTTCAATGATTTCATCACCTCGCGGCTCCTCGACGGTGCTGTCGATGCCCTGGTGCGGCATGGGGCGCAGGAGGAGGATCTCGAGGTGGTGAAGGTCCCTGGCGCGTTCGAGATCCCCCTTGCGGCAAAGCGGATGGCGGCAAAGGGCGCCTATAACGCGATCATATGCCTCGGCACGGTCATCAGGGGAGCGACGCCCCATTTCGAGTATGTCGCCGGCGAGGTCTCGAAGGGCATTGCTGCAGCGTCGCTCGAGACCGGCGTACCGATCGCCTTCGGCGTCATCACCTCCGACACCATCGAGCAGGCGGTGGAACGGGCAGGCACCAAGGCCGGCAACAAGGGATGGGATGCGGCGATCACGGCGATCGAGATGGCGCAGGTGTTCAAGAAGCTATGATTGAAAAGACAGAAGTGATGCTGTTATGAAACGACGGAAGGCCCGTGAATACGCTCTTCAGTTCCTCTATCGGATCGACTTCGTCGACCTGCCGGAGGATGCGGAGCAGCAGAATGTCCTCGCGGGCATGAGGGGGGACCTCCGCGACTTCTGGGAGGATACGGGAGAAAAGGACCAGGAGCTGCGCGTCTTTGCGGAGGACATTATCGCCGGCACCATAGGGCATCTGCGGGAGATCGATAGCGAAGTTCAGCGCGTCGCCGAAAAGTGGAGCCTTTCCCGCATGGCGGCTATCGACAGGAATATACTACGGTTTGCTACCTACGAGCTGCTGTTCAGGAAGGATATCCCGAGCGCAGTGACGATCAACGAGGCGCTCGAGATCGCGAAGAAATACTCGACCGCGGAGTCCGCCTCGTTCATAAACGGCCTTCTCGACCGCATCGCCAGGGAGAGCGAGGGGAGCAAGAAGTAAGAGCTCCATTTTCAGTTATTCGTAGTGAGATATCCAGTAGGGCGAGAGCGGCGGGTCGTCACCCCGCCCGTCGGCGACGAGGCTTTTGAGATAGCCGATATTCTCCGATGCCTTGCTCCGCTCTCCCATGACCAGGTGAGCCACCCCGAGGTTCAGCAATGCCTTTGCATAGTCAGGTTTTATCATGAGCGCCTGGTCGAATGCTTCGAGGGCGGTGGTGTACATCCCGGATTTGAGATAGGTGACCCCGAGATTGTTGTGCGCCTCCGCATAATCGGGCTTGACCGCGATCGCCTTTTTGAAGGCATCGATCGCCTCGGGATACCGGTGGAGCTTGCCGTAAGCTATGCCGAGGCTGTAGTAGACCTCCGCATAATCGGGCTTGACCGCGATCGCCTTTTTGAAGGCATCGATCGCCTCGGGATACCGGTGGAGCTTGCCGTAGGCGACGCCGAGGCTGTAGTAGGCCTTCGCATAGTCGGGCCTGATGACAATGGCGTACTTGAACGCCTCGAGGGCCTCTGAATACCTGCGGAGCTTGCCGTAGGCGACGCCGAG
>JBFMHE010000038.1:2789-13992 GCA_040752355.1 Nitrospirota bacterium
GCCGTAGGCGACGCCGAGGCTGTAGTAGGCCTTCGCATAGTCGGGCCTGATGACAATGGCGTACTTGAACGCCTCGAGGGCCTCTGAATACCTGCGGAGCTTGCCGTAGGCGACGCCGAGGCTGTAGCAGGCCTTCGCATAGTCGGGCTTGACCGCAAGGGCCGACTTGAATGCCTCTATGGCATCGAAGTACCGGTCCAGCCCGTTGTAGGCGATGCCGAGATTGTAATAGGCCTTCGCATAGTCGGGCTTGATCGCTATCGCGGCATCAAAGGAGTCGATCGCCTCTCTATAGCTTCCGAGAGAGCAGTAGACGTAGCCGAGATTGTAGTGGGCCTCGTAAAAGTCGGGGTAGAGGCGCACCGCCTGCCGGTATGCCGTGATCGCCTTGAGGTGGTCGCCCTTCTCTTCGTAAATATTGCCGAGATTGAAGTGCGCATGGGCATAGTCGGGGTTAAGCTCGACAGCCCGCTCATAGGCTCGCACCGCCTCTGCGCAGAACCCTTGCTTGTCATATGCGATCCCCAGGCAGTAGTACGCTTCGGCATAGTCCTGATCGATATCGACCGCCTGCTGCAATGACGCTATTGCCTCGTCAGTGCGGTCGAGCTTCAGGCAGCAGCTGCCGCTATAGAGACAGGCCCTTGCATAGTCCCTGCTCAGGGGGTGCGCGGTCCTGAACGCTTCGCGCAGCGCCTCGCAGTAAGGGTCTTTCCCGGGCCGGCAGAGCGGGCTCTCGGACGGCAGTTCCTTGGCGACGATCGTCTTGAACGCCTGGAGCGCCTGCTCGAAATCCCCGAGGTCGCAGTAGGCGAATCCGAGGCTGAAGAGCGCCTCGTTCTCCTCGCCCCTGATTCTCTCGTTCATCTCCCCAGTCCCGGAGCTGCAGGCGAGGCAGTGGGCGATGGCGGTAAAGAGCTCTGAGAGGTCGGGGGTTTTGACGATATAGGCGTCCGCCTCGCTGCACTCCTCCCTAAAAGTGCCCATCGTCGAATTGATGATGAAGGGGAGCGCGGGGTAGACCGTTTTAGATGCCTTCAAGAGAGCGGCGCCGCTGAGGTCATCGGGAAAGAAGACGCAGGAAACGACCAGGTGGACTTCGTTCGCAAGCAGATGGGCAAAGGCGCTCCTCGGCGAGGACGAGTGGACCAGCGTTATGCTTTCGCCGAAGGTCTTTTTCAACTCATGCCCGTAAAGCCGGTGAATATAGGCGTCGTCGTCCACGAGGAGGACGACGCTCCTCTTGCCGGTATGGACTCCCCC
Organism: Nitrospirota bacterium; assembly: GCA_040752355.1. Classification (NCBI taxonomy): domain Bacteria; kingdom Pseudomonadati; phylum Nitrospirota; species Nitrospirota bacterium. The sequence continues at coordinate 4,053 of JBFMHE010000038.1, forward strand.
CTCCCCACGGGCGAGCGGGTGCTCTCTCGGCCCCGCAGGTCCGGGCGGCGCGAGCGGGTCCCGGCTCTGCAGGTTCTGCAGAAGAGGGTTGTTTACGTCAGCTCTCATAGGCGGCTTCCTTTCCCTATCTGCAGCGCAATGCGGGAGCCCCCCCCCGGCACCGCCCCGGCCGACGCCCTGCACTTTCCGGGCGTTCGCCCGTGCGCTGCACGGTTCTGGCTGGGTTTCCCGGTGCGGCCCTCGTTCCGCATGCTTCCCCCTGCAGACCGCCCTTAAGCAGTCGAGGAAGCACTCCGTGTGCCTGAAGCGGCTCTCCTCGAAGAGCCGTTTGAACGACTTCTGGCGAAAACCCGTAACGGTGAGGCGTTTGTTCAGGCTTGCGGAAATCCGCTGAGCCATGCAAAGCACCTGGAAACAGGCGGCGTCGATGGCGGTCACCTTTTCGAGATTGAAGATAAGATGATCGACGCGGTGCAGCGCCCGCATCAGCGCGGTTTTCATCTCGCTGCTGTACTGCTTGGTCAATGCTCCGTCAAAATACAGCAACCCTATGCTTCCCGACTGCTCGAATCCGAACTGTATCATTGTTGCGGCGTCTCCTCTTCCCTGTAAGTAAAAATTCATAACTCATCTGTTCCGGGGTGTCCGGCCCCGGACAGACATCCGGCCTTGACGACAACAGTACTCTGCTGGTGCCTGCGCTGGTATCCGCGCTGGTAGTAGCTCAGACGGCGGAGCGCGGCGATGCTCCACTGCGCTCCCTGTCAGCCAAGATGGTTTACCGCGGACCGCTCCGGGTTGTCCTCACGTATGATGCATTCCTGCGTCAGGACCACCTCTTATAGGTGTCACATTGTTCGAAATGTGTTCCGCAATAGTACATCGCACTCTCTATGTTCTGGCGCGTCATGCCGGCGCACAGCGCACCGTCATAAGGCTCCTGTATGAAGGGGCAGGATCGGTTGATCATCTTAATTTTCTTCTTCCTGGACTCTTTTCCTTTTCTTTTGGCAGTGCTGAAGGTCGGATACATTACCATTGTGTTGAGCATGAAGGTACACCCCTTTATCTAGTGGTATCTATTGTGTTTAAGGCACATATGTAGTATCAAAGTGTGTGCCAAAAAGAGGGATTCTTTATAAAATTTCAGGTTTTAGCATAAAAATAACTACTTATAGAACACTATACTGAAGGTATTGGTGGAGCGCGCGTGCCATTTGTGAGTCGTGGCACAATTGTGTGCCGCGACACAACTGTGTCATGGCACACTTATTTTTTCATAGATAAAGATTCCGGACAAGCCGGAATGCCTGCTGCTTTTTTGCTGGAGACTTTTGGAACATCTAAGAAACGAGCGGGGTAGGGCAGCTTAATTGTAGTCGCGCATGAGGTTGTACTCTTTGATCTTGCGGTAGATCGTCCTTCTGCTTATGCCGAGCAGCCGGGCGGCGCCGGCTTTGTTCCAGGCGGCTTTCTCGAGAGCGTGGAGGATCGCCTTGGGCTCGTCGGTGCCTCCCTCTTCAGCAAGAGCGTGCCTGCTTTCGACGGTGCTCTTGAAGTCCGACGGCAGGTCATTGATGGTAATCGTGGTGCCGCGGCAGAGGATAAAGGCATGCTCGAGCGTGTGCTCGAGCTCCCGTATATTGCCGGGCCAGGTATGCATCAGGAGCATCTGCTGGACCTCGGCCGAGACGGCGACGATCTCTTTATTCAGTTTTTTATTGAATTTTTTCAGAAAAGAAGCGACCAGGAGCGGGATATCCTCCCGCCGCTCCCGAAGAGGAGGCAGCGGGATCTCGACGACCTTCAAACGATAATAGAGGTCTTCCCTGAACTCCCCCCGCTTCACCTTCTCCCGGAGAACCCTGTTCGTAGCCGCGACGACCCGGACATCCACCTTGATCGGGGTCGAGTCGCCCACCCGCTCGAACTCCTTTTCCTGGAGCACCCTGAGCAGGCGGAGCTGCATGCGGGGGGTGATATCGCCGATCTCGTCGAGGAATATCGTGCCGCCGTCCGCTCTCTGGAAGCGGCCGACCTTGTCCCTCACCGCTCCGGTAAACGCCCCTTTGACATGGCCGAAGAGCTCGCTCTCGAGCAGGCTCTCGGAGAGCGCGGAGCAGTTCACCGTTACGAAGGGCTTTGTGCTCCGTCCTCCGCGATAGTGCAGCGCCTCTGCGACGAGCTCTTTTCCGGTGCCGCTCTCGCCGGTGATGAGCACGGTCGTCTGCACATCGGCGAGATCATCGATAAGAGAGTATATCTCCTGCATCTTCCTGCTCTTGCCGACGATGTTATAGAACTGCTGCCGCTCCCTCAGGTTGCGCTCGAGCCCGTCGAGGTGCGTCTGGTCGCGGATGACGACTACGGCCCCCGACAGCAGGCCGTGGGCATCCTTGAGCGGGACCATCGAGATCTCGAGGACCTGCACCCCGCCGTCGTCTCTCTGGCATTCGATGCGGGGCACCTCGACGGGTTTCATCTGAGCAATCGTCTCCTTGAGCGCATCGCAGCACGCAGCCTGCAGGGAGGCCGGCCGGAGTACCAGCATCGCGCCTATCTCGGCGCCGGTGAGAGTGCCGAGGGTCTTCGCCGCCTCGTTGAGCGCGAGGATGCGCCGCTCCGTATCCACGGTGATAATCGCGTCTTTCACGCTCCTGAAGATCGCCTCGAGGTGCGCCCTGTACCGCTCCTTTTCATCAGTGAGCATCTTGTGCTGCAGGGCGAGCCGGGCGACGCTCAGGAGGCGGTCCTGCTTTACCGGCTTGGGGAGATAGTCGAACGCGCCGAAGCGCACGGCCTCCGATGCGGTATCGATGTTCGGATAGCCCGTGATCATAACAACGGGGCAGTTCATTCCCCGCTCTTTGACCTCCCGCAACAGCTCGATCCCGCTCCGGCCGCCCATGAGGATATCGACAAACAGCACGTCGAAGAGGGTATGACTGATGATCCCCATAGCCTCGTCGACGCTCTCGGCGGCGAGGACATTGTATCCCTCCTCGGCAAGGAAGCTTTCGAAGGTGTAGCGTATGCTCTCCTCGTCATCGATGACGAGAATCGTCGGCTTCATGAGACCCATTCCTCGTTTCGGCTTTCCTCGGGCCGCTTTGCGGGCAGGTCGACTACAATGGTCGTCCCCGCATGCTCGGTGCTCTGTATCGTCAACCTGCCGCCATGGTCGCTGATGATGCCGTGGCTTATGCTCAACCCCAGTCCGGTGCCGGTCGGCTTTGTCGAGAAGAAAGGATCCTTGACCTTGTCCAGTATCTCGGCAGGGATTCCGGGTCCCTGGTCACGGAGGGATATCCGGACAAAGGGGACACCGTCTGCAATGAAGCTCTCCCCGGTTATCTCGAGCGCCTTGTCCTCATGCTTCCCCGGAAACCGCGTATTCAGGGCGTATTGAGCATTGCTGATGATGTTCAGGAACACCTGCTGTATCTGCTGGGTGTTGGCGATAACCGGCGGCAGGTTGTCGGCAAAGCTCACCGTAAGCGCGATGCCGTCCTTCCTGAGCTGCGCCTCGGTCAGGGCCAGGGTATCGGCGCATATCTCCTTGAGGTGCGCTGCGGCCTTCTGCTCCTTATGATCCCGCGCAAACGAGAGCAGGCTCCTGACGATGGTCGCGATGCGATCGCCCTCTTTGATGATCCTCGCGGCGATGTCGTGCTCTTTGCTCTCTTTGGGGCTCTTGTTGGCCAGCAGCTGCGCATAATTGATGATGCCGTTGATGGGGTTGTTGATCTCGTGGGCCACCCCTGCGGCGAGCTTGCCGATGGAGGCGAGGTGGTCGGACCTCATCACTTCCGCCTGGAGGACCATCCGTTCGGTGGTATCGCTGGCGATGGTGATGACATTGACCACGCTGCCGCCTTCATCCTTGATGGGGAACGCCCGGGAATCGAAGACTCTTCCGTTCGGGAGGGTTATCTGCCTGCGCTCCTCCCTGCCCGAGGCCAGGCAGCGCAGCACATGGCAGTCGTCGCAGGGCGCCGGCAGGTTGTGCCACAAGGTATGGCAGTACTGGCCGGTGAGGCCCGCGATCTCTTCTCCGAGCAGGAGCGCGGCCCCCTTGTTCGACCAGAGCGTCTTGAGGTCGGGGGAGAGCAGCAGTATGGCGTCGGGAATCGCATCGAGCAGGGTATTGAACTCCTGCGAGAGTCTCCTGAATTTCTTCTCGCTCTCCCTGAGCGCCTCCTCGGCGCGGATGCGGTCGGTGACGTTCACCATGTTGAGGACCAGGCCCGAGACATTGCCGTCCCTCTCCTTGACCGGGCTCAGGCTCCAGTCCCAGTATTCCTTTTTCCTGCGATACCCCCTCAGGTATTTGAACGGCTCCCCGTAAACGACAAAGGGCTCGCCGGTCTCGATGACGCCCCTGAAGATATCCTCGTGCCTTTTATTGGGGAAGAGAGCGAAGTGGTTCTTCCCCACGAAGAACTCGGGGTCGTGCTGCTCCGCCTCGGCGTACGACCGGTTGACCCGGATAAAGTTGAACTGGGCGTCCATGTAGGCGATCAGCACGTTGATGCTCGAGAAGACTCTCTCGAGGAGCTTGTTGGCTTTCTTGAGCTCCCGTTCAGCACGGGCGCGCTCCATAATCTCCCGGCCGAGATACTCGTTGGCGGTCTTCAGCTCCTTCGTACGCTCGTCAACGAGCTCTTCCAGGTGGTCGCGATGCCGCAGCAGCTCCTGCATCAGCTGCTCGAGCTCGACCTTCTGCTCCTGCAGCCGCCGGTTCGCTTCCTGCAGCTCTTTTGCATACAGGCGATCATGCGGCGACCGCTCTTTAGGCATGCTCTCGTCGTGAAGCTGTTTCTGTTCTGCTTGTTTGCGGGCCCGGGCGGCGCCGGGTGACTCAGGCTTCGTCGCTTTCATTACGCTGTCCTGTCTTCAGAGAGCGCCGCCTGGCGGTGCTGCATAGATGCGGAACCATAGGGCACGTTTAAATTATAGAGCATATGGAACGAAGATTCATTCTCTATTTTGGCCTTATGCTGTTCCCGTCTTTTGCCTGATGAGCAGGGCTTCTCGTGCTCCCCCCGGCGGCTGTTCAAAAGGGAGAGGCGCCTCGTGTGGAAAACGGAGGGGGTCTGTCCTGTGCGCCTAGCCGTTCTGCCGGAAAGCCCGGCCGGTCAGCTCGGCCATGAGGGACTTGACGGGCACGATACGGTCGACCCTCCATGCGTTGGTCCCTACGGTATACAGCGGTTCCTCTTTATCGGGATTGTACCCTGCGGAGCTGAGCAGCCCGTTGCAGATGCAGAAGTGGTGCTCGTTGCTCTCCTTCGCCGGGCAGACGGAGAACTTCCCCTCTTTATCTTTGAGGAGCACATAGCCTTTGTCGCACTTCGGTTGCCGCAGGCGCTTCAGCGCCGATACATACATCGGAGATTGTTGAATGATCCTGAAGGGCATGCCGCAGGGAGAGCCGGGATCGTAGGCGACCATGATATCCCTTTCCTGCGCAGCAACGACAGCCTGCTTGTAGGGCTCCGAGGCGGAGCTCTCTTCAGTGGTGAGGAAGCGCGTCCCCATCTGGACGCCGTCGGCGCCCATCGCCATGAAGCGCACGATATCCTCGTGGGTATAAATACCCCCTGCCACGATGACCGGGAGGTCGCCGTACCGCTTCGCCATATCCTTGACCGGGGGCAGAAGATTCTCGAGCCTGTTTGCCTCGAGGTCAATCTGGTCTATTTTGAATCCGAGATGGCCTCCGGCGAGCGGCCCCTCGAGGACAGCGGCGTCGGGCCGGTAGCCGAGCTTCTCCCACTTCTTGCAGATGAGCTCGAGCGCCCTGGCAGAAGAGACGATGGGGATCAGGGCGGTGTCTTTCGGCGGCTGGATGGCGGGCAGGCCGAGCGGCAGGCCCGCTCCCGAGATGATGGCGTCCGCACCGGCATCGAGCGCTCCCCGCACTGAATCGACATAGTCCCGCACGAGGGCGACCATGATATTGATTCCGGCGAACCCCCTGGACTCCTTCGCCCGGGACACCTCTTCGTAAGCTGCTTCATAGGTGGTGTATTTCTTCCCGGTCCTCTTCGAGACGAGGCGGTCGAGACAGGCGCTCGAGACGATACCGAGTCCTCCCTCACGTGCCACTGCGCCGGCGAGCGGAGAGAGCGAAACGCCGACACCCATCCCTCCCTGGACGATGGGTACGGTTATCCTTTTACCCTTGATGAGCAGCGGCTGCAACACAACTTCCGATCCCGACAATGATAACTCCTCCGGCTCCCGGTACCAGGTAATGCCTGGAAATTAAAAGAGGTTTATATTTACTTATTGTACCTTATTTTGGCAAGAGAAATGTTTTAATCATGCTATAAATCAGGTATTGCAGAGGGTGCGACGTGGCCCTGTTGAAAAAACCGGTGAGCCGTGGAGGATTCGAACCTCCGCCCCGCTGATTAAGAGAAGTGTTCAAGGCTGGACCAAGGGGCTTGAAAATGCCGAGATAATTTCATATTAACAAAGACTTGCTTACGTAAACAATTGTTTATAATTTATCAACAATGGCCTACTTTTGTCATAGATTTATGACGATTTTATGACAGTCTTCCTTTCTAATTTCCCTCTTCCCAAATATTAACAAATTTGTTATATTATCATATGTGGACGGTTCAGTATGATGAGCGTCTTGAGGAGTGGTTTAGCACTATCTCAGCGGATATTAAGGCCAAGATACTGAGAATTGTCGACATGCTTGTCACCTGCGGGCCGCTCAATGTGCGAGAGCCGTATGTCAGGCATATAGAAGGGCACAAGAAATTATTTGAGATTAGGGCAAAAGGAAAGGACGGGATCGCAAGGGTTTTCTACTTTACTGCCTCAGGGCAAAGGATCATTCTGCTGCATGGTTTTACAAAGAAGACCATGAGAACGCCTAAAAAAGAAATTGATATAGCGATGAAGAGAATGCAGGAGGTACTCCATGGCTAAATTGAAGGATTTTAAAAAATTAAAAGAGGAATGGCTTAAGAACCCCGCAGTCAAAAAAGAATATGATGCTCTGAGCACGGAATTTCAGATAGCAGAGGAAGTGCTCAAGGCGAGAGTGAAGGCTCATATGACCCAAGCCGCACTCGCCAAGAAGATCGGAACGAAATCCACTGCCATCTCAAGGCTGGAATCTCCGAACTATGGGAAGGCATCTATTTCTATGCTGAAGAAGGTAGCGAAAGCCCTGGGCTGCGAGCTGCAGATACGGCTTGTGCCAAAAGGCCGGTAAGTACGAAGATGGCCGTCAGACGTATTCGTTGGGCAACTCCTAAAGTCCGGCAAAGAGCGCCCAGTCGGGGATTGCCCATATGTTCTCTCTGATGCTCTTGAGCTCCTTGCCGTGGTACACAATAATTCCAAGAGGAGCTGCCTTCTTGTTCTCCTTCATAAATGACTCCAGAGCACGGCCATCTGCATAGGTTATCCTGTCCGAGGACTTCACTTCGATCGGCAGCAGAGTTTTTTCTCCGGCAAGAAGAAAGTCAATCTCCATTCCGGCGCTCGTCCGGTAGAAAAACAGATCAGGCTCCACAGGCTGCAGCTGCTTCCACTTGACAAGCTCGGAAAATACCCAGCTTTCATAGGAAGCGCCGGAGCTGACGGTCATCTCTCCCAGAATCGCCTTGTTGAGACCGAGGTCGGGGAAATAGATCTTGGGACTCTTGATGAGACGTTTGCCGATATTTTCATGATAGGGCTGCAGTAAATGGCATTGGAAGGTCATGGAAAGCAGGTTGATGTATCGTTTTACCGTATTGACTGCCAGGGATGCATCCCGTGCCACCTCGCTGATCGAGAGTATCTGCCCGGTACGTGCACAGAGCAGTTTTTGTACGAGGACGAAGGTATCGATGTTGCCAACCTGCCCGACATCAGCGATATCCCGTTCTATATAGGTCTTTCGGTAATCTTTCAGCCAATTAAGCTTGTCCGTTTTCTCTTTTCTGTGCCATACAGAAGGGTATCCTCCCCACTGCTGATGCTCATCCCGCGTCTGCGCGACTGCACGGAGCTTTCCGGGCGAAAGAATAGTGAACCGGTCGATGTCCTTCCGGGGCAATCTGCGGCCCTCCCAGATCGTGGAGAGGAGAGGGGTACCGGCACCGTCCACTACTTCGTGAAGAGAGAAGGGATAAAGATGCAGTAGCCCGATCCTGCCGGCAAGGGATTCTTTGACGGTATTGAGGAGGGTCAGTTGCGAAGACCCGGTAAGTATAAAGGTGGTCCTCTTTTTCCCTCCCTTTCTTCTTTGTGCATCTACCACATATTTCAGCGGATCGAAGAGAGCCGGGATTTTCTGTACTTCGTCGAGGATGACCAATGGTGTGTCTATCGATTCCAGGATCGAGATTGCAGCATGTTGAAATCGCAGCCGTTCGTCAGGGTCATCAAAGGAGATATAGGTGTAATCGAGACCTGTAGCCTTTGGAATCAGGATCTCGCAGAGCGTCGTTTTTCCCGTTTGGCGGGCTCCGGTAAGGACAAGGGCCTGCTCCTGCTTTAGCCTTTTCAGGAGAAGGTTAACGATGTCACGGCTGATAATATCCATGCGCTATTATTTCATAGTAAATGCAAAATTACAAGGTAGATATGCACCTTGGCTGAAAACTAGCCAAGAAAGGATGGGGAACCGGTTTCCAGTAATCGGCATTGAAGATGACCCATCAATAGTAACATGCCGTTTTCAGAATGAGCTCCCAGAGGTATGGCATACAGCAGATGCACGAACGCAAGCCTGACCCTCTGCGCCTACTTATGCTTATACGTTCTGTCTATTCAAAGAGCCGGGATAAAGGCGTCTTGCAAAGCCCCTCATTTGTAGTGTATTGTAATACAGGAGGTGTGCTATGAGAACAGTGTTGTCAGTAAGCCTGCCGGAAAACATATCAGAGGAGCTCGATAGATTTGCAAAAGCTACGGGGCGGAATAAGAGCGACATAGTGAAGGAGTCCCTGAGTTTGTTTCTCTGGGAGATGAAGCTCAGGGCAGTGCAGAAAAAGCTCGGCCCGAAAGCAAAAAAACTTGGCCTTATCAGTGAAGAGGATGTGTTCAAGGCAATATCATGATTGCCGTATTTGATACGAACGTTCTCATTGCGGCAATTATCACTGAAGGGATCTGCTCGAAATTATTGCACAGGGCGCGCGCCGGAGAATTTACACTTGTCTCGTGCCCATTCATTGTGACGGAACTTCGGCGCATACTCTCAAAGAAATTTCGCCTTCCCCATGAAGAAGTCGCCTCGGCACTAGACCCCATCAATGAGGCGATCAGTCAAATTATCGAGCACAATCTCAAAATTACGAATATTTGCCGTGATGCCGATGATGACAACATTATCGCCTGTGCGTTGGCGGTGAAGGCTGATTATCTTGTGACAGGAGACGCTGATCTGCTGGAGTTAAAAAGCTGTCAGGATGTTAGAATTGTAACCCCAAGGGACTTTGAATCGTTATTTGTGTAATAGCGGGCTTAGCCAGACACATCCCATTTCTGCAATTCTTCAAATTGCTTACACCACCTCAAAGGACGGCGCTGGCGGGTTCCGGAAAGCAGAAAAGGCCGGAAGAGCTCTCCCGGCCTTTTGATTTCTTTGGTGAGCCGTGGAGGATTCGAACCTCCGACCCGCTGATTAAGAGTCAGCTGCTCTACCAGCTGAGCTAACGGCCCACACCATAGAATAAACTGAATATTTACAATACAGGAAAACCGCGCTGCTCGTCAAGCTTTCCAGCGGAAATCCGTGCTGTGCGCGAAGAATCTTCCCTTTACCGGCCCGGCCCCGTCTGAACTTTCGCCGGAGTGTCAAGCCAAAATAGAAATGTCCTATTTTTACCAAAATAGAAATGTCCGGTTTTATGCAGCTGCTTTCTGAGGCCGTTTCCTCAACTTCTGGCGCTCAAACATTCTCTTGTTACTATCCCTCCAG
>JBFMHE010000039.1 GCA_040752355.1 Nitrospirota bacterium
GGATGTACCTGAGGCTCGCCTTCGCGGTAGCGGCCCACCTCGAGCCCGAGATCATGATCGTCGACGAGGTGCTCGCCGTCGGCGACGCCACCTTCCAGAAAAAATGCATCGGCAAGATGCAGGATGTTTCAAAACAGGGGCGGACGGTATTATTCGTAAGCCATAATATGGGCGCCGTGATCGACCTCTGTCCCGCCTCGATCATCCTCCATGGCGGCACTATCGTCGACCGCGGACCTTCGATGAAGATCGTCGAAAAATATCTCGCGGGCTTTCTCTCGGAAGGTGGCAGCATGGATCTCACCGAGGCGCCGCTCCAGACCGGCGACGGGAGGCTCCAGTTCACCGCAGTCTACCTCCGGGACGAAAAGGGCAGGCGTACCCGCATGCCGATATCCGGCCGTCCTGTCGAGATCGTCCTGGAGTTCGTCAGCCAGGAGGAGCTGAAGAATGTGCATTTCGTGCTGACGATCTTCAACCAGCTCGGCATCGCGGTGACCAATTGCGATCTCAAGGCATCGAGGAAGCTCTTCACCCTTCATGAAGGAGCAGGGCGGGTGCTCTGCACGATACCGAAGCTTCCCCTGCCTCTCGGGACGTACAAGGTCTCCGTTGCCGCCCATGACGGACGGGGAGAGCTCAACGCGATTCCTACCGCATGCGTCTTCGATGTCGAGACGAGCAAATTCTACCAGACCTCTTTTGTGCCTTCGATACGATATGCAACGGCCCTGGTCGACCACTCCTGGTCGCTCGAGACCGGTGAGCATGATCGTGAGACCGTGCCGGAGCGCGAAATCGTAAACCAGTAGAAGCCCGGCCTGAGCGGGTGGGGCCTGCCGCTCCATTGCGCTCTCGGCATCATAGCGAGATAATGGCGAACTTCATCATAATTATAGACCCCGACCGGGACCGGCGCAGACGGTTCGTCGAGCTGATGCGAACGCTTGTCGCTCCCGTCGGCGGATTGCGTCCCGGAGAATGCGCGACAGGGGATTTCGCCGCGCTCTGGGCTGCCGCAGCGCGGGCGCCGGTCAGCAGCAGCGCAGGTGAGGACGGCGCTGTGCTCGTCTGGGGAGATGCTTACGGCAACGACGGAACAGGAAGGGTCGATGCTGCGGAGATGCGGGCCCTCTGGAAGGGACCCGAGCCCGGCGCCTATCCGGTCTTCGACGGGTTTTACGCAGCCGCCGTTTACGAGCCCGGCGGACCGCATGCAGGGATCACTCTCGGCGCGGACCTGCTCGGCATATTCCCCGTGTATTACTTTTCTGACGGGGAGCTCTTCCTGGCGGGCTCTTCACCGGAGCTCTTCAGGCATCATCCCGTCTTTCGCCAGGAGCTCGACCCGGCCGGCCTCGTCGGCATACTCCTCACCATGCATCTCGTCGATGGTCGTACGCTGCTGAAAGGGGTGCGGCGCCTGGCTCCGGGACATCTGCTCCGCTGGAGTCCTGCAGCGGGGCCGTGCGAGATACTGCACTACAGGATCCCGGTCTCGGACCGCTACTTCAGCCTGCCCTTTTCCGCGCACCTCGATATCCTGGATACCGTTCTTGACGACGCGGTCGCCCGGCATGCGCCTGCGGGAGAAGCGTATGCGCTCCTGCTCTCGGGCGGGCTCGATTCGAGGATGCTTGCAGGGTATCTCGGGAAGCACGGCGCCGGGGTGACCGCGCTGACGCTCGGCATAAGCACCGACCTCGAGATGGCATGCGCGCTGCCCGTGGCGCGCACTCTCGGATTCAGACATCGTGCCGTGGATCTTCCTTTCACGAGCTACCCTGCGTATGCCGGGCTCCAGGCTGCGTGGGAGCATGTCGGCAATGGGTTCAACAATATCGTCAACTGGGGCCTTTCACCTCACCTGCAGACGACGGCGCAGCGGGTCGTCATGGGCAATATAATGGATGCGGCTGTGGGAGGGAGCTCTCTCACGCTCGCCTACACGCCGGCAGACCGCAGTATGCGTTTCGGGAAGTATTTCGCAAAGGTGAACGCCTGGGGCATCAGGGCAGACGTGCTGAAGAAACTGCTGCGGCAGGATATCTTCGGCGACCTCGTGGACGGGACGATTGAACGCATAAGGGCAATCTATGAGGGATATGGAGAGCTCGAGTCCCACCGCGTATGGTGTTTCAATCTCAACCACCGGCAGCGGTTCCATGTGGGGAGCGACGCCTGGGCCCTCTCCTTCGGCGCCTGGCCGGTCCTGCCGATGCTCGACCGCGCCGTCATCGAGAGCGCCGGCGGCATGCCGGCAGCGACCCTGGCGGAGCGGAGGGCGCAGAAGGAGCTCTTCTGCCTGCGGTTCCCCCCGCTGGCGCAGCTTCCCCTCGACCGCAACTCCTTAGACACCGAACCGCTGCGCCCCCGGCTGCGGCACCATCTTACCCACTACCTTTCGGACCGTATCGAGCCGGTGCGGCGCGCCTGGCAGGGCGCCGCCGCCCTCAAGGAGAAGAAGGCTGTCGAGCGGCGGTACTACGTACGCATCTACGACATAAACAGCCCCGGGTGGCTCGCGGTGCGGAGACAGGCCGAACCGTATCGCGAGCGGGTCATGCAGGTGTTCAACCGGGAAGTGCTCGACGAGCTGCTGCCGCCGCCCGATGCCCCGGTCGCCGTAAAGGAAGGGATCAGCGATGTCTCGGGGATGAAGACGCTCCTCGGCATTCTCCACTGGTCGAAGGACTATCTCCCATGAGCACCGTGCTGCAGCTCTGGAAAGAGGATACGCTTACCGCCGGGGGAATGACCACGGCGCGGGCGGTCGTCGAGTACCCCGACGCGAAACGCCGGACCCTCTGGTACCGTGTACCGGAACGGTGGAAGCCCTGGGTGACGGAGTCCTGCGATCCCTTTGTCGTTGCGACCGTCTTTACCGCCATGCGGAGCGGTCGCCCGCTGCGGGTAGAGGGAGAGGTTTCACCCTCGCTGCTCCGGAACCTCGAAGAGTTCCAGGCTGCCTGGGCCTGCTGGAAGCCTGGAGAGTATACTGCGGTGGAGATGACCGCAGCAACGGAGAAAGAGCGCCTCCATCCCGGAACGACGAAGAGCGCCGTCGTTTTTTCGGGCGGCGTCGATTCGTGCTTTACGGCGTGGCGCCACCGGAAGGGGGAGTGCGGACGATCGATACGCATGCTGGCTGCCGGGGTCATGGTGCACGGCTTCGATATCCCCCTGGAGGAGCCCGGGGTCTTCGAGCGGGCTGCCGCAAAAGCGGCGGCGCTCCTCGCGAGCCTGGATATGGAGCTGCTGCCCCTGGCGACCAACTTCCGCGAGCTCGACGACGACTGGGACGACGCGCACGGCGCCGGCCTCGCCTCTTCAGTGATGGTGCTCCAGGACGGGATCGCGGCAGGGCTGATCGGGAGCTCCGACCCGTATCACAGCATGATCCTGCCTTACGGCTCCAATCCCGTAACGGACCGGATGCTTTCGAGCGACACGTTCGCGATCATCCACGACGGCGCTTCCTTTACCCGCTGCGAGAAGGTACGCGCGATCTCCCGGTGGCCGGAGGCGCTGCGTTCTCTGCGGGTCTGCTGGGAGGGGAAACAGAAAGACCGCAACTGCGGCCGGTGCGAAAAATGCGTGCGCACGGTCCTCAATTTCCGGGTCGCGGGGGCAGGGCTCCCGGCCTGTTTCGAGCGCGAGGTCAGCGACGCGCAGGTCGCCGGCATACACAGCATCGGTCCTTCGCAGATCATCGAGCTCGAGCAGATACTCGCTGCTGCGCGGAGCAGCGGCATAGCCGCCTCCTGGGTCGATGCGCTCGAAGTATCCATAGAGAGGAACCGGCAGGGCCGCGCCGGCAGGCAGACGCTTCTCCAGAAAGTGAAACGGGTCGCTCAGATGCTGAGCGCATAGGGACACAGCCATTGAGAATTCTCATCGACAACGGAAGCTATCATCTCCGGAACTGCGGCGATGTGGCGTTGCTCCAGGCAGCGGTGTCGCGGGTGGCCGACCTCTGGCCCGGCGCGCTCATCGAGGTCATTACCGGCGACCCGGACCGGCTGCAGGAGCACTGTCCGGGTGTGCGTCCTCTTCTGTCGCGGGGGAAAACGCTCTGGTACCGGGAGCGCACCGTCTTCGGCCCTGTCCATCGGTTCGTACCCCGGCCGGTAGCGCAGCACTTAGCGCACGTGGAGGGCGCCCTGCGGTACCGCTGGCCCTCGCTCGCCCATTCCCTCATCAGCACGGGACTGCGGAGGGAGGGCATCGATACGGCTGCGCTGAACGCCTACCGGGATGCGCTCCGCGGCGCCGATCTCGTCATCGCCTGCGGCGGAGGATATATTACGGACGCGTTCAAGGTACACGCGATACGGCTTCTGGATACCCTGGGCATGGCGGCGCGGCTGGGTACGCCGACCGCCCTGTTCGGGCAGGGGATAGGGCCGGTCTGGGACGGCTCGCTGCGGAAAAAGCTCGCGGCGGTCCTCCCTTCGGCAGCCCTTATCGGCCTGAGGGAGAACCGGTTCGGACGGCCGCTCATCGCGGCGCTCGGGGTCTCGCCCGACCGGATCGCAATAACCGGCGATGACGCCGTCGAAACAGCATACAACGCTCGTTCTGCCGTACTGGGTACAGGGATCGGTGTGAATGTCCGCGTTGCGCCCTACTCCGGCGTGCGTGACGAGACGGTCGACAGGATCAAAAGGGCGGTACAGGAGACTGCACGGAAGCACGACGCCCCGCTGGTGCCTGTCCCCATCTCGCTGCACGAAAAGGAGTCGGATGCGCGGACCATCCGGAGCATCCTCTCCGGGTACGGCGAGGTATCCGATGGCGGGGAGCAGCTCGACACACCGATCAAGGTCATGAGACAGATAGGACAGTGCAGGGTCGTGGTCACCGGCAGCTATCACGGAGCGGTCTTCGCGCTCTCGCAGGGAGTGCCGGCCATAGGGCTGGCGCACTCTCCCTATTACGTACATAAGTTCCTGGGGCTTGCAGACCAGTTTGACGGGTGTTGCAGTGTTGTCCTTTTGCATCGCGAACAGTTCGACGACAAACTCTCTCTCGCCCTCGATGACGCACTGCGGTCGGCGGAGCGGATACGACCGCGCCTGCTGGCTGCAGCAGAGCGGCAGTGTGCGTCGGCGAGGGCCGCCTACCGCAGAATCTGCGACGTGGTTGAAGCCAGAAGGACGAGGGGTCGCTATAGAGAAGCCTGACCCTCTTATGCCTCAGCGAAGCGTTATGTGCACGGTGTCCCGACCTGCCATGCCCTTTTCCGTCTCGAACGGTACTGTTTTCGGTCATCACAAAAGGAGGGAACATGGTAACGAGGCATTGGCTGCGAAGAACGTTGAGCATTGCGGGAACGGTGCTCGGGATCGTACTGCTTGTAGGTGCGTTAAGCGGCCCGGCCGGGGCCGCAACAACCGAAGACATCCATGTGGCATTGGGCTACAACTTCAAGAACATGAAGCCGCCGTACGAATCGATGCTCCGGAGCATGGGAGCGACCTATGCGAACGGGGTCTGGACCTACCATAACAGGGCATTGGGCAAGACCTTCCGGGTGCGGTTTGTCGAGAACCAGGAGGCGTTCAAGCAGGCCTTGCGGACCGAAGGGGCGCACATCATCTACTCCGGGCACTCCAACTACGGCCTGGGAGCGGTCTTCGGCACCCTGACCGAGACGGCCAGCCAGACAATCGAAAACATCCGCTATATCGACGATGCCCGGATCCTCAACACCT
>JBFMHE010000040.1 GCA_040752355.1 Nitrospirota bacterium
GGATGTACCTGAGGCTCGCCTTCGCGGTAGCGGCCCACCTCGAGCCCGAGATCATGATCGTCGACGAGGTGCTCGCCGTCGGCGACGCCACCTTCCAGAAAAAATGCATCGGCAAGATGCAGGATGTCGGGAACCGCGGACGCACGGTGCTTCTCGTCACGCACAACATGACGGCAGTCGCCCGCCTCTGCAAGCGCGCGATTCTCCTCGACGGAGGTTCCGTCACCCACGACGGACCGGCTGACCAGGTCGTGGGAGCGTACCTGAAGCATGAGGACAGCGGGGTTGCCGAACGGATATGGCCTGACGAGCAGACCGCCCCCGGAGGCGGGATCGTACGCCTGCGCGCCGTGAGGGCAAAGACGGAGGACGGCCGCGTCGAAAAGCGCTTCGATATACGGAGGCCGATCGGCATCGAGATGGAGTACGACGTGCTCAAGTCCGGCTATGTGCTGCTCCCCCATCTCAATATCGACAATGAGGAGGGGCTCTCGGTATTCACCTCCATCGATACCGATCCCCGCTGGCGCGCCAGGGCCCGTCCCGCAGGACGCTACACCAGCACGGCATGGATCCCCGGCAATTTCCTCTCGGAAGGCATGCTCTTCGTGGAGGCCTGCATGCTCACGACGAACCCGCGGACGAACCAGTTTACCGCAGCGGACGCGGTCGCGTTCCAGGTCGTCGACAGCGGTGAAGGAGACTCGGCGCGCGGCGATTGGCTCGGCTCCCTCAAGGGCGCCGTAAGGCCGCTCTTGAAGTGGGAGACCGATCTCGGCGGCAAGAGAAAGAGCCGGCAGAGCAGCAACGGGAAGAAAAGAGTATACAGGGAGCTGTGCAGATAGCCCTGAACCCGCCGACCGCCCGCAGCTTCGAGCAGCGCATCTCCTGAGAGGCGGCACGTTCACCTGAACTGCCCGGTTTATGATAAAAAGAATGGTCAGGACAGCCGCCCTGAAGCTCGGGGTGGAGATAGCGAGGAGGTCTTCCCCTCCCGAAGGCGCCGCGGATACCGTGGTGTCACTCCGCCCCGAAGTCCCCGGCGACGGCACGGTGCTGCTCTCCTACATACTCTCTCCGTTCCTGCTGAAGGAGCATGAGCCGCTGCCGACGTCGCATAACAACTACCGGCGCTCTCTGCAGATCGCGAAGGTGTTCCTCTCCCTCGGGTATGCCGTCGACGTCATCGATTATCGCAATGCCGCTTTCATCCCCCGGAAGCCGTACTCGTGCATCGTCGATGTGCGGCGCAACCTCGAACGTCTCGATCCGTTCCTCAACGAAGACTGCATAAGGATAATGCACATCGACACGTGCCACGCCCTGTTCCACAATGCGGCCGAGACGAGGCGTCTCATGGCGCTGCAGTACAGGAGGGGGGTCGCTCTCCAGCCGCGAAGGACCGCTCCGCTGAACAGGGCGATCGAGCATGCCGACTACGCGACGATGACCGGCAACGCGTTCACGATCGGCACCTTCGCCTATGCGCGCAAGCCCATCTTCCGTGTGCCCCAAACCGCCTGTGCCGTCTATCCCTGGCCGGAAGAGAAGGACTACGGCGCCTACCGGAAAAGTTTCCTCTGGCTCGGCAGCGGCGGGCTCGTCCATAAGGGGCTCGACCTCGTGCTCGAGGCCTTTGCCGGAATGCCCGAGTACCGCCTCTCCATCTGCGGTCCCGTCGAGCGGGAGCAGGACTTCGTGGCCGCCTACCGGAAAGAGCTGTACCATACCCCGAACATCCATACCATCGGATGGGTCGATGTCGCGAGCCCCGCGTTCATCGATATCACCCGCCGGTGTATCGGCATGGTATACCCGTCCTGTTCGGAAGCGCAGGCGGGAAGCGTGGTGGCCTGCATGCATGCAGGAGTGATCCCGGTGGTCAGCTGCGAGGCAGGGGTCGATGCGGGCGACTTCGGCTTGACGCTCGTGAACAGCTCTGTCGATGAGATACAACAGGCGGTACGATGGCTGTCCCAGCTCTCTCCCGGTGAGCTGAGGGAGAAGGCGCGGAAGACCTGGGATCATGCCCGGGCGTACCATACGCACGAGCGGTTCGAAGATGAGTACCGGACCGTCATCGAAACGATTATGATCGACCGGGGCCGCGCCTGCTGTGCATCGTCGATGCGCCGCGACGGGCGCCTGGCCCCGGCAGCCGGCTCGCTGTCGCCCTAGTACGATTCCTTGCTCAAGAAGATAATCAAAGACGCCGCCCTGAAGTGCGGCGTGGAGATAAAAAGGGCCCGCCCCGCTCCTCCCGAGGCGTCCGGCAGCGTGGTGTCGCTCCGGCCTGAAGGCGCCTCCAAAGGGACGATGCTTCTCTCGTATATCATGGAGCCGTTTCTGCTGACAGAGGGCGAGCCGGTGCCGAATACGCACACCCACTACGGCGAATCGCTCGAGATGGCAAAGGTATTCCTCGGGCTCGGCTACGGGGTCGATTCTATCGATTATCGCAACAGGGCGTTCATTCCGAAAAAGAACTACGCCGTTTTCGTCGGCGCCCGGACCAATTTCGCACGCATCGCGGCGTCGCTCAACAGCGACTGCATCAAGATCGTCCATATGGATACGGCTCACTGGCTCTTCAACAACGCTGCATCGTACCGGCGGGGCCTCGAGCTCCAGCGGAGGAGAGGGGTGACCGTGGACAGCCTGAGGATCATCGAATTCAATCTCGGGATCGAATATGCCGACTTTGCCACGGTGCTCGGCAACGAGTTTACTCTCGGTACCTATGCCTATGCAGGGAAGCCCCTGTTCCGCATCGATGTCCCGTCATGCGCGGTCTATCCCTGGCCGGAAGAGAAGGACTACGATGCCTGCCGGAAGAATTTCCTCTGGCTCGGCAGCAGCGGGCTCGTCCATAAAGGACTCGACCTCGTGCTCGAGGCCTTTGCCGGGATGCCCGACTATCACCTCTACGTCTGCGGCCCGGTCACCGATGAAAAGCATTTTGAGCGGACCTTTTACCGGGAGCTGTACCTCACCCCGAATATCCATACGGTCGGATGGGTCAATGTTGCACAGGCCCGATTCAGAGCGGTCCTGGACACATGCATCGGGATAGTGTACCCCTCGTGCTCGGAGGGCCAGGCCGGAAGCGTGGTCACCTGCATGCATGCAGGCGTGATCCCCATCGTCAGTTATGAGACCGGCATCGATGTCGAAGACTTCGGGATTATCCTCGGCGAGAGCTCGGTGGAGGAGATCCGAAAGGCGGTGGCTGCTCTCGCCGGCTGCAGCGGGAGCGAGCTCGGGAGCAGGGCGCGCGCGACGTGGGAATACGCGCGAACGCATTGCACGACGGAGCGCTATGCGCGCTCCTACCGGCAGATCGTCGAGCGTATCATGGGCGGGCACCGCAGCAGCGCAGGGGAAAGATGAAGAGCGCTGCCGCGATCGCCGTTGCCGGGATATTCCTCTCTTCCTTTGCCGTCCTCTTCATGCTCCATGTATCCAGGCATGCGGTCAGGTCCAGAGGCCGCAAGCCTTACCGTGGCGCCAGTGGTGAATGGTCGATCGGGATGTACCTCGGCGATTCGCTCATCGATCTCTGTCCGGGGAAGAGAGCGCCGAGCCCGGTCCTCACCGCTGCGGATGTCTCGGACGTGCCCGCTGAATTCGTTGCCGACCCGTTCATGGTCCGCGAGGGCGATACCTGGTACATGTTTTTCGAGGTTATGAACAGCAGCACCGGACAGGGGGAGATCGGTCTTGCAGAGAGCGGGAACGGCTTTGCCTGGACCTACCGGCAGATCGTCCTGGCCGAGCCCTTTCATCTTTCGTATCCGTACACCTTCAAGTGGCAGGACGACCACTACATGATCCCCGAAGCGGGCGCAACGCAGACGGTCCGCCTGTATAAGGCCGACCCCTTCCCCGCCCGGTGGCGGTTTATCGGCGACCTGGTGAAGGGACGCAACTTTGCCGACGCCTCGGTCGTGCACTATAACAATGTGTGGTGGCTCTTCGCCTCCAACCCGGAATGCGATACGCTCTGGCTCTTCTCGTCGGACCGCCTCACCGGCCCTTACGCGGAGCATCCGAAGAGCCCTCTCATTCAGGGGGACAAAACAAGGGCCAGGCCGGGTGGACGGATCGTCGAGAGCGGGGGATCGCTCATCAGGTTCGCCCAGGATGACTATCCCCGCTACGGCAGGCAGGTGCGGGCCTTCGAGATCACCGTGCTCACCGCCGATGCCTACGAGGAACGGGAGCTCCCCGGAAGCCCGGTGGTGCGGTGGACCGGGTTGGGCTGGAACGCCCGGGCCATGCACCACATCGATCCCCACCGCATCGATGGGGACCGCTGGATCGCCGCGGTCGACGGGTTCGGCACGGTCCGGCGGCGTCCGGCGCTTCTGGACCGGCGCTTCTGGAAAAGATAAGCAGGATCGTATCGCCATGAACGGATCCGGGCAGAACGCCCGCCGTCCCATCCTGATCATGCCTTCTGCACTACAGCGATAATGCGTTATTCCGATTCGACATCGACGTCGCCTGACTGATATCCAGGCTCACTCTTCATCCTCACTATACCTACGGAAACGGGGGACCAGTAATGCAAAAGCATCAGACGCGCGCGGGTATCTTCTTGTTGTGTAGTGCACTTTTCTTTGCTTTGCTCTTCGCAGCAGGCAGCAAGGCCCTTGCCCTTGAAGTGATCATCGACAACGTATCGGTGAATACGGAGCGGACGGGGACATGGCCGCTCTCAGGGGCTTCCAACTTCTACGGAGCCGACTCGGTCTACAGCAGGGACGGCAGCACCTTCAGCTGGCGCT
>JBFMHE010000041.1 GCA_040752355.1 Nitrospirota bacterium
TCAGTCTCTGCCATTTCAGCGCCGCCTTCCATAAGTCGTTCCTTCTTGTCGTTATAGCTTCGATGCACTGCACCGCAACAGCCGCAGACTGTTTTTTTTGAGTGCGCTCAAGCTGGATAATGCGAGCGTTCGGGTCTCCAAACCTCCCCTTAATATCGGCACGCGGTCGAAATCCGGGGAATCGATATTCGTCCAGTAATCGCCTCTTTTTTCCCATCCGGTAATCATGCCAAATCCTTTGCCCCTTTTGAAACCCTCAATCCCTTATCAGCCCTGCATCTGCTGCCGATTAATCCCCTCTTTTTACCCACTCATTTCCACGAAGAGCCGTGAAGAAATATAAGACGCGACAAGGTCAGAGGATGTTCCCTAGTTGTTGGTTGACTTTTGTCCCCAAAAGTAGTAAGGTAAAGTCATGGCGGAAACCGATATAGATCTGATTCTGGCGAGAGTCTTGGGAGCATTGGAGGAGCCTTCAATACAGCAGCTGACCTTATATATTCCGAATAAAGACAAGAACGGCAGGCAGATAAAGAACCTTGAAAGATGGGTTGAGGAGGCTCAAAGAATCCTTGCCCGGATAGGAGGCGGATCGACGGCGCTGCCGCCTGCAGACGGCACATGGTTGAATCCCGAAAATAGTGACATTATCCAGGAGAAGACGAAAATAGTCTATGCGTATATCTACCCTGACAAGTTCGAGGACAATATCGGTTCGCTCAGAGAATTCCTGCATAGGTTCGGACGGGAAACAAATCAGGGAGAAGTGGTGGTCGAATTTGACGGCCGATTTTACAGGATTCGAAAATACGATGCACGATGAAACAGCATGAGGAGTAAGTAACATGGCAAGGAAAATCAAGGATACGGGGAAAACTCAACGACGCGTCAATCCTAAATTCATTGCAAAAGCCTTAGGCGCCGAGGATGCTGGCGTAGAGATAGACACGAAAGGAGGACCTATTTCTCTTTTCACGTTACGGCAGTTTCTCCTTGGGAGGCTATCTTCTACGGGAGGGCGGCCTCGCTTGAGGGGAACTAGAAAGACACGGAGCAAGATATCTTTCTTTGATGAGGATTGGGAAAAAATCGAGATGCTTTCACGGTATTACCGGGAAGAAGAAGGCATCAATGTGACTTCGAGCCAGATAGCGTCAGCGCTGGTACACGCGGAGCTTTCGAAGATCGATACTTCGAAGATAAAACTCAAGACACATTCCGCAGCGAGATAAATGCAATATTCCTAAGCCCTGTTTGAAAGCAGCATTCTTGGAAATGGCCTCTGTCTGAGGATTTACATCAGACCAGACCTCTTTTCGTCAGATTTTATTATTACGAGCTGCGCACATTGAAAATTGAAGAAGATGAAAGGCACGGAGAACAAAGGGCTTAGATCCTGCTTGGGGACGCGTTCCATATTGCAATGATATGCCCTTATAATTTTGCGGAGAATTGATCTTCTCTGTGGCAAGACCACGGGGAATACGCTCACTGTCCATTTGTTCCAGCTTGCCCGACCCTGGGGTACCATCACTATCCGACGATATCGAGCTCTCTCACCCGCAGCGTCGCTCCGAGCCCTTCGGCCAACGCCCTGCACTTCTCCATATCGACGCCGTCCATCGCCACGACCGTCGCCTGGACATCGGGCACATACTTCGTCGCCTCTCTGATGAACGTAACGACTTCGGAGAACGCATTGGCGAAGACCGGCTTGCAGACCCTGTTGTAGGTCTCCTCATCCTGCGCGTCGAGGCTTACCGATAACGAATCGACGAGCCCCTGCAGCTCGGGGAGAATGTTTCTTTTATGGATGATGCTGCCGTGGCCGTTGGTGTTGATCCGCACACGGCCGCCCTGCTGCTTGATCCACGCCGCAAGGGATTTGATCAGATCGAGTCTCAGCAGGGGCTCCCCGTATCCGCAGAAGACCACCTCGTCATACCGGGCGGGGTCGCCGATGGCGCGCTTCAGCTCCTCTTCCGTCGGCTCTCTTTCGAGCCGCAGGTTATGCCCCTTCACAAAGTCGGTGCTGAAGCGGACGCAGAAGACACATTTGCTCGTGCAACGGTTCGTCACATTCAAATAGAGGCTGTCCCGTATCTTATACGCGATCTCCCCCCCGCGCAGGTCGCCGATGCCGAAAAGCCGCTTTGCATTGACCGTCGTAATCCGGTCGATATCTTCGAAAGAGACGCCTCTCAGTTGAGCGATGAAGCGCGCGGTATTGACGACATAAGCAGGCTCGTTCCTCTTGCCGCGGTGCGGCTCAGGCGCAAGATAGGGGGCATCGGTCTCGACGAGCAGGTATTCATCGGGAATGAGCTTCGCGACCTCCTGAAGCTGTGTCGCCTTTTTAAAGGTCACCGGTCCCGCAATGGAGATATGCAGGCCCATCATCAGCACCCTTTCGGCCATCTCCCGGTCGCCCGAGAAGCAGTGCATCACACCCTTTCTGATCCCCGACGTTTCGAGTATCCTGAGCGTGTCCTCCTTTGCCTCCCTGCTGTGGACAACGACGGGGAGGTCCGCCTCTTTCGCATACTGGAGCTGCTTGATAAAGACTTCACGCTGGACCTCCCGCGGCGAATGGTCATAGTGGTAATCGAGCCCGATCTCGCCGACGGCGACGACCTTGGAGGACCGTGATGCGCCCTGCCTGGAGATACCGGTCCATTCCTTTATCCGGTCGAAGACCTCATCACCGAAATCCTTTGCGTCGTGCGGATGAATGCCGACCGTTGCGTAGACGAAATCATACTTCCGGGCGATCTCGACCGCACCCTTGCAGCCCTCGAAGTCGGAGCCGATCGTGATGAGCGCATCGAGGCCGGCTTCCCTGGCCCGCCTGATGACCTCCTCGCGGTCCCGGTCGAAGGCATCCATCTCGAGATGGCAGTGCGTATCAATCACCTGGCAAACTCCACATTCCAAATCCCGGATTCCAAATAAACCTCACCCCCCTTGCATCTTGCCCGGCGCCAAACACTCTCTACGCTCCGAATTTCTTCAGCCGCAGCGAATGGGCCAGGGCGTACGACATCAGCTGCACCGTCGGGAAGATGCCGAGCTCTCCTTTGATGCACTCGCGCTCGGAAAAGGCGGAGCAGATGCCGCCGAGCACATAGGGCGATTTGATGAGCACCGGCACCGGATGCCAGCTGTGGCCCTTCATCACTGCAGGCGTGGAATGGTCGCCGGTGATCATGAGAACATCCGGCTTTAATTGAAGGATATCGGGGAGGAGCTTGTCGAACTCCTCTATCCGCGCGGCCTTGCCCTCGAAATTGCCGTCCTCGCCATAGGAGTCGATCTTTTTGACATGCAGGAAGAAATAATCGTAGTTATCGTAGTTCTGTTTCAGAAACGCGATCTCCTCCTCCACGCCGCCTTCGAGGGCCGGGGCATGCATTCCCACCAGCTTCGCAAGGCCCCGATACATGGGATAGACGGCGATGGCGAGCGGCTTCAGGCCGAACGCCTCCTCGAAGGTGGGGATGTGGGGCTGCCGCGAGTATCCCCGGGTCAATATGAAGTTCGCCTTCTCCTCGTCCTTCAGCACTTCACGGGCCCTGGTGATCAGCTTTTCCGCCACCTTTGCTACCTTCTCCGCGCTCTTCGCCTGCGGTTGGGGCGGAAGCGGCGGCTTGCCCTCTTTCTGCGGGTCGGTGTCAGGGATCATCGCCGCATCGGGCTCGAGGGGCTGGGGGAAACGCATCAGCACAGCGAAACGGTGCTCCATGCCGGCGGCAAAGGTGATCTTCACTCCGTCGATATCCATTATGTTCTTCTGGAGCATCTCGGTCAGCTTCCTGCTCTGGTCCGTCGGAATCCTTCCCGCTCGTCTGTCCACGATAATGCCGTCTTTGATCGTCGAATAGTTGCATCGTATGGCGATATCCGTATTCCTGACCTCGAGACCGAGGCCGAGGGCCTCCAGGATTCCTCTTCCTATCTGGCATTCCAGGGGGTCGTAGCCGAAAAGTCCGAGGTGTCCGGGCCCGCTGCCGGGCGTGATGCCGGGAGCAACCGGGATATGCAGCCCGCAGGCCGATTCCCTTGCGAGGGCGTCGAGGTTCGGCGTTTTTGCGGTTTCAAGCTCGGTTTTGCCGTTGAAGGGAAGTCCGCCGACTCCATCAAGGACGACGAGGATTATTTTCGAAGAGTTCTTCTGGATTAACGGTCGTATAATATTCTGCATGACAAGCTCCTTGAGTGAAAAGAATTTTTATATGATAATTCAAGTATAGCTTTTTGGCAACTCCGGCGAAAGTTCAGTGTAACGCCAAAATGATAATGTCCTCAGTTGCCAATTTAGAAATGTCCTATTGAGGAGGTGCTAAACTGCTTCTTTTTAAGTAAGGAGGCAGCGATGGCAGGAAGGGACATTATCATGGCACGGCAG
>JBFMHE010000042.1 GCA_040752355.1 Nitrospirota bacterium
GCAGGGGCTCAACGATAACCCTCAAGCTGCCGCTCACGCTCGCGATCATAGAGGGACTGCTGGTGAAGATCGGCGGCGACCACTTCGTTCTCCCGCTCTCCGCAGTCGAGGAGTGCATCGAGCTGACTGCCGGCGATGCGGCAAAGACCCACGGCAGGCATATCGCGAATGTCCGCGGCTCGATCGTTCCCTACATCAGGCTCAGGGAGAGGTTCGGCTCCGAAAGAGCGCGGCCCGGGATCGAGCAGATCGTGATCACCAGGGTAGACGGCCAGCGAGTGGGTCTCGTCGTCGACGAGGTGATAGGAGAGCACCAGACCGTCATAAAAAACCTAGGACGGCTCTACAGGAATGCTGACGCGATGTCCGGAGCGACCATACTCGGCGACGGAACGGTCGCCCTGATCATCGACATCCCCCATCTCGTAAAAAGTGAAGAAGGGAGAGCACGGGAAACGGTCCGCCGGGAGTAGCGGACCCGATCCCTGCATTATCCGCATCAGCCATAACCCTGCCCCGCCGTCCCTCTTAATCGTAACAAGAGCGTACAGCAAAACGAGAGCGTGACAATCTCTCCTTTCATGCTCCCTTGCGGGCCCAAGCTCACGGAGACCCTCGCGGATGCGCCCCTCTGGTAAGACTCAAGGATCCTGTGGCATTCAGGTATACCACTCCTCCCCTTCAGGCATGGCAATATGGGATATTTTAAATCCTGTTTCAATAATGATATTTATTATCAACATCTTAGCTCCTGGCATCGCTTTTGAATATATCTTTTCAGATGATGAAACAGGCAGCAATGGGAAAAGAGGAGGTGATCATGCGGCGCACATAGGAATGGAAAGCGAATAGGAGCGGACGAACACTGCATATCGTTGACAAAAGCAAAGGAGGAACAATCATGAAATGGTTCTATGATCTGAAAGTTACGCCGAAGCTGCTGGGCAGCTTCATCGTGGTGGCACTGATCGCAGGGGTGATCGGATTTCTGGGTATTACCAATATGAAGAAAATAGATCGGCTCGATACGGAGCTGTACGAGATCAACACGGCCCCGCTCTCTCATCTGGGAGAGGCCGGGATATTGTACCAGAGGATACGGATCAACCTGCGCGACATGATCCTCGACAGGGATGCAGAGGCAAAGAAGCGTTATATTGCCAGACTGCGGGAAATAGACAAGGAGATGGACGGGCACCTGGCAACGTTTGAGAAGACCATAAAGTCGGACGACGTGCGCAAGGAATTCACCAAAGTCAAGGGGGGGACCGACAAGTACGGAGAGCTTCAGGAGAAGATCATCAGTCTTGCCCAGGAAGGCCAGCACGACAAGGCGCTCGCGGTTCTGCGCAGCGATGCCGCTGTCGGCCTTGCAAAGGATATCGACGAGGGACTAAGCAACTTGATGTCGATAAAGACGAAGCAGGCAAAGGAGAAGTCCGATACGAATACCGCGACGGCGCATGCCGCTTCGACGGTGATGATCGTTCTCGTCGTTGTCGGCGTATCGATCGCCGTGGGTCTTGGCATTTTCATAGCGCGGGTGATCAGCCGGCCTGTGGTCGCGCTGAAGGTAGCAGCGGACAAGCTGGCGCTGGGGGACGTGAACGTCACGGTCGAGGCGACGACCAAGGACGAAATCGGGCTGCTGTCGCAGTCCTTCAGGAACATGGTCGACAACATCAAGGACGCCGCCGCTGCGGTCGAGAAGGTCGCTGCCGGTGACCTTACCGTCGAGGTGAAGGTGAAGTCCGACCAGGACCTCCTCGGCAAGAACCTCACCGCCATGGTCAAAAACATCAAGGGCCTCCTCTCCGAGACCGAGGTCCTGATTCAAGCCACTAAGGAAGGCAGACTCGATACGCGCGGCAACGAGGCGGCATACATAGGGGCATGGAGCGACCTGGTCAAGGGGATCAACGCCCTGATCGAGGCCTTCGTCAGCCCCTTCAAGGTGACGGCCCACTATGTCGAGCTGATCAGCAAGGGAGAGATCCCTCCGAAGATCAACGAGGTCTACCACGGCGACTTCAACGAGATCAAGGACAACCTCAACGCCACCATCGATGCGTTGAACACCTTCGTCGTCAACGTCCGCACTGCGGCGAACAACGTGGCCTCGGGCAGCCAGGAGCTGAGCTCGAGCTCCCAGCAGCTGTCGCAGGGCGCCACCGAGCAGGCTGCG
The DNA here is from genome assembly GCA_040752355.1 of Nitrospirota bacterium. NCBI lineage: Bacteria > Pseudomonadati > Nitrospirota > Nitrospirota bacterium. Next base: position 2,186 of record JBFMHE010000042.1, read on the forward strand.
GCAGCAGAAGAGGCTTCCTCGTCGATGGAAGAAATGGCCTCCAACATCAAGCAGAACGCCGACAACGCCCAGCAGACCGAGCGCATAGCCCTCAAGGCGGCAGAAGATGCGAAAGAGGGCGGCAAGGCGGTCGTCGAGACCGTGAGCGCGATGAGAGAAATAGCCGAGAAGATCAACATCATCGAAGAGATAGCCCGCCAGACCAACCTCCTGGCCCTCAATGCAGCCATTGAGGCAGCCCGTGCAGGTGAGCACGGTAAAGGCTTTGCCGTGGTCGCCTCGGAGGTGAGGAAACTGGCCGAGCGGAGCCAGACCGCGGCAGGAGAGATCAGCCAGCTGTCCAGCACGAGCGTCGAGATCGCCGAGAAGGCGGGCGAAATGCTCGCCAAGATAGTCCCCGACATCCAGAAGACGGCGGAGCTGGTGCAGGAGATCACGGCAGCGAGCAGCGAACAGAACGCCGGGGCCGAGCAGATCAACAAGGCCATCCAGCAGCTCGATCAGGTCATCCAGCAGAATGCAGGGGCATCCGAGGAAGTCGCCTCAACGAGCGAGGAGCTGGCGAGCCAGGCCGAGCAGTTGCAGAGCACTATTGCCTTCTTCAAGATAGACGATAATAACGGTATGTCGAGAGCGGCTCAGGCGACCTATGCCAAGACCGCTCCCCGTACCGTGCGCAAGACCGCAGTAGCCCACATCACCCATGGTGAGAGCAAGGGTTCGGGCGGGGTCGTCTCTTCAAAGGCAAAGGGCAACGGCAAGACCGCAGGAGTAGCCCTCGAGATGGGCAGCGGCAGAGATATGTCTGACGACGAATTCGAACGGTTCTAGACAGGCGGGGTCAAGGGTCATGGGTCAAGAAAAGTCCCTGCCCCTGGCCCCTTGACCCTAAGGAGAGGAGGAAAGAGATGAGTGCAGCAGGAATAACGGAAACGACCCAATATCTGACCTTCAGGCTGAATGAGGAGA
>JBFMHE010000043.1 GCA_040752355.1 Nitrospirota bacterium
TCACTGCTTCGACCACGGCTTTGCCGCTCTCCTGTGCGTCTTTGGCCGACTTTATCGCGATCTTCTCGGTCTGCTGCGCATTGTCGGCGTTCTGCTTGATATTGGAGGACATCTGCTCCATCGAGGAAGAGGCCTCTTCGGCTGCGGCAGCCTGCTCGGTGGCGCCCTGCGACATCTCCTCGGCACTGGCGCTCAGCTCCTGGCTGCCCGAGGCTACATTATCCGCTGCGGACTTTACGTCGCCGACAATCTCTTTGAGCTTGTTCACCATATCTCCCATTGCCCCGAGGAGCTGGCCTGTCTCATCTTTGCTCGACGCGTTGAGCTGCAGCGTAAGGTCGCCCTGCGCCAGGCTATGAGAAGCGCTCACCGCCTCCTTGATAGGCACAACGATGCTCCGGGTAATGAAGAACGCCATTACGACAGCAAGCAGCAGGGAAATGCCGCCGATGACCAGCATCAGAGCTCGCGCGCCTTTGTAAGCGTCCAGCGACTCGGCATAGCGTTTCTCGCTCTGCTCCTCCTGATACTTTATGAGGTGCTCGATTGCATCTATGCTCGTGCGGACCGCCGGCCGTACCTCTTTATTCATGAAGTCCGTGGCTTCGTCAATCCTGTTCGCTGCGATAAGCTCGAAGAGCCTGTCGTTCAGCGGCCTGGTCGCCGCAAGAGCGGCCTTGACCTTGGCGATGAGCTCATGCCCTTTGATGTCATCCTTGGAGGTCAGGTCCTCCACCTTCTTGAATGCCTCATTGTACTCCGCCCTCAGTTCCTCGATCCTCTTCTTTTGTTCCTGTTTTTTCTCGGCGCTCTTCTCCAGGAGCGTGTTGCGGATGGCTATCGATATCTCCCTTACGGAGTCAGCCATCTGATTTGCCCCTTCCATACGGACAATATTGACCTTTACGGTACGCTCCAGGTTATTCTGGATATCTCCCATTTTGACCGTTCCAATTACAATGAGTGCGACAATGAGTATGAGGATGATGCCGAATGCTCCTGCCAACCTGGTTCCGATTTTAAGATTCTTGATCATGGTATCCTCCCTTTTCTAAGGTTTCATTGCATTCCGTAACCGCCAGAAATTTCCGCAGCAGCGTGAAGAAACAGGCGTTGAACAGCACCACCGCTGCTATGGCCGCAACAGTTATGCCCCCTATCACGAGCCCCACGGTATCCGGTCCCACGGGAATGCGCGCGTAGAATGAGTCCCTCGAAAGCTCGAACAGCACAATGGCGTTGAACGTGATGCTTGCCAGTAAAAGATGTATGCCGCTCTTCTTTCTCATGGTGCTCCTCCTTTCCATTGCTGTCTGTTTCATCATCTGAAAAGGTATATTCAAAAGCGGTGCCATGAGCAAATGGCTTGAAATAAAAGTTTTTAAGCAAGAGAAGAGAGTGCGCACGGTATACCACCCTGCCCTGAAAGGGCGGAATGGTATACCCGAATGCCAGAGCGGGTTGACTCCTCCAGGGACAAGAGACCGGGGCTTGCTCTCCGAGAGGAAAGAGGCTATAATAGACTAGTCTGACTAGTAAGGAGGAGCGTATGAGGACATGGCAGCTTCAGGAGGCAAAGGCACGCCTTAGTGAGGTGATCAAGCAGGCCTCGAAAGAGGGTCCCCAGACCATTACGATGCGCGGGGAGCCGACCGCGGTGGTCATTTCGAAAGAGGAGTACGAGCGGCTCAAGCACCCCAGGGAGAGTTTCGTCCGCTTCATGAGGAGGTCGCCTCTTTACGGTCTGGATCTCGACCTGGAGCGGGAGCAGACACTCACCAGGGTAACTGATATCTCATGAGCTATCTGCTCGATACCAATGTTATCTCGGAGACGATACGGCGGCAGCAGAACAGGCAGGTAATCGGATGGCTTGAACAGGTTCCGCCCGAGGCGCTCTTCGTAAGCGTTCTGACCCTCGGCGAAATCCGGAAAGGTGTCGAGAGGCTTGCAGACAAGAACAGGCGGGAGAGGCTCCGCCTCTGGCTGGAGCACGAGCTTCCGGCGTGGTTCGACGGGCGGGTGCTGCCGGTCGATCTTGCCGTAGCCGACCGCTGGGGCAGACTGCTTGCCGAGGCAGGCCGTCCGGTCCCCACTATCGACAGTCTCCTTGCCGCCACGGCGTTGCACCACGAATTGCGGCTGGTTACCCGGAATGCAGGGGACTTCGATTACCCGGGACTTGAAGTGATCAACCCCTGGCAGGATGTAAAATAACCGCTCTCTTGCCGCCCCCCCTGCCCGGCCATAGTTGCGAGCCGGGCAGGGGGGAGCGGCTGTGGTTATGCGCTGCTTGCAGCCTCGGGGCCGGAGGGCTGCACCATGGCAAGCTCGTCGGCTGAAAACACTCTATCGACATCGAGGATCATGATGAACTGGTTGTCCCGCCTGCCCATGCC
>JBFMHE010000044.1 GCA_040752355.1 Nitrospirota bacterium
GCAGGGGCTCAACGATAACCCTCAAGCTGCCGCTCACGCTCGCGATCATAGAGGGACTGCTGGTGAAGATCGGCGGCGACCACTTCGTTCTCCCGCTCTCCGCAGTCGAGGAGTGCATCGAGCTGACCCGCGAGGATAGAGAGAATGCCCACGGCAGGGACCTCGCAAAGGTGCGGGGCCAGATCGTGCCCTACATACGCCTGAGACAGCGGTTCGGCATCGAGGGCGAGCCCCCTGCTATCGAGCAGATCGCCATCGTCGAGCACGAAGGAGCGCGGACCGGCTTCGTGGTAGACACCGTCATCGGCGAGCACCAGACCGTCATCAAGTCGCTGGGGAGATTCTACAAGAATACAGAGGGCGTCTCGGGCGCAACAATACTCGGGGATGGAACGGTGGCCTTGATCCTGGACATCCCGAAGCTCATTCAGACGGTCGAAAAAGAAGAGATGCGTTCCGTATGAGGCAACACTGGTGCGAGGACAGGACGGGTACAACGGAGGCCATGCTGAAAGCCCGATGATCGGGGGCCTGCCGTCGGACTGATTTCGTTGGTGACGAGCGGAAGTGCCTTTGCAGGCACGGCCCCAACAGGCGGTCTCTTAGCGCTTCACAATGCCTCGCTGGAGAAAAGCAGCACCAAAAAGGAGGGCAACAGATGGTCGCAATCAGGAACATCAGAATCGGTATCAAGATACTCGGCATGGTCTCGTTTTTGCTTTTCTTCATGGCGATAGTCGCGGGGGTCAGCATCCTCAAGATAAAGGGTATCGGGGACGAGATACGATCGATGGCGGAAAGGGATATCCCCTTAACCGGATTTATAACCGAAGTCGAAATGCTTCAGCTGCAACAGACCATTCTCTTCGAAAAGGCGCTCCGATTCGGCGTAGCGGATGAAAAGGCCTCGCTGAGAGCCGCAGAAGAGGAGTTCAAAAAACTTGTTAAGACCGCTGACGAGGCTGTGAACAAAGCGACAACGTTTACCGGGGAAGCCCTGGCTGCAGGAGGCGGCACGGCGGTCCAGAAAAAGATGAAGGAAGTTGCGGAGCGTTTAAAAGTTATCGCTAAGGAGCATGCAGATTTTGAGCATGGTGCATTAGAGGCTTTCGAGCTGATTGATAGGGGAAGACTTCGCGATGCGCTGCTGCTGTCAGCAAAGGTCGAGAAGGAGGCAGACCAGCTTAACCATGAGCTGGAGCAATTTGTAAAACAGATAGAGAAGTCCACCGAGGAGTCGGCCAAACAGGCAGAGCATGATCAGGCGGCAGCCTTGAAGACGATACTGGCGATCGGCATTCTAGCCCTCATCTTCGGGAGCGTTATCGGCATCTTCGTAACCAAAAGCATCACCGGCCCCGTCAATAAGATTATGGAGGCCACCAGGAGCATAGCGGATGGAGACCTGGACAAGGAGATACATCTCCATCAGAATGATGAAATCGGAAAGATGGCCGAGGCCTTTCACGGTATGCAGGCGACGATAAAAAATGTGCTGCAGGAGACTGCCGGCCTCATTCAATCCGCCAAAGACGGAAAGCTTGCTGCCCGAGGCAACGCCGACGCTTTTACGGGGGGCTGGCGCAGACTAGTGGAAACGACAAACGAGCTCATTGATGCCTTTGTCAAGCCCGTTCGTGTGACTGCGGACTATGTTGACCGAATCAGCAAGGGGGACATACCCGCCAGGATTACGGATGAGTACAAAGGTGATTTCAACGAGATCAAGAATAATCTCAATGCCCTGATCGATGCGACGAGCGAAGTGACCGAACTTGCAAAGGAAATAGCCGAGGGAAATCTCAAGGTGACCGTAAAGGAGCGTTCATCCCAGGATGAACTGATGCAGGCCCTCGCCTCGATGGTGGCGAAGCTCACTGAGGTAGTCGCCGATGTAAAAGCCGCAGCCGACAATGTGGCTTCGGGCAGCCAGGAGCTGAGTGCGAGCGCGGAGCAGATGTCGCAGGGCGCCACCGAGCAGGCCGCGGCAGCCGAAGAGGCCTCCTCCTCGATGGAAGAGATGTCCTCCAATATCCGGCAGAACGCGGACAATGCCCAGCAGACCGAAAAGATCGCCCAGAAGTCAGCCAAGGATGCCCAGGACAGCGGCACGGCGGTCTCCGAGGCGGTCACTGCCATGAGGGACATAGCCTCGAAGATCTCGATCATCG